>NZ_JASKLY010000019.1:0-156072 GCF_030125545.1 Arthrobacter sp. zg-Y1219 | reverse complement strand
TCTGGGAGAACACGACTTCAAACGGTTCTCCAAAGTATAAAGGGTTGTGTTGATCATGCTGCTTGCGTCCACTATGTGGTTCCCGGATAACAAACCCGTGAGGTTTGTCACCCGTGGAACCGGCACCGCCACACCCTTCATACGGGGTGGGTGCCGTATAATTACAGTTATAACTTCGCTATTGCAACACGTCGTTTTTGATGGTGTGTTGTGTTGTGACCATTGATTTCCCCTCATCCAGGTTTGTTTATGGGTGGTGCGGGTGGAAGGGTTACGGCGGTCATAGCGTGGGGGAAACGCCCGGTCCCATTCCGAACCCGGAAGCTAAGACCCACAGCGCCGATGGTACTGCATCCGGGAGGATGTGGGAGAGTAGGTCACCGCCGGACAATATTTACGGTTGAAAGACACCGGTTGTTCAGAGAGTAAGGCCCCGCCCTTGGCGGGGCCTTACTTGTTTAAGCCCTACTTGTTTAACCTGTGTGTTCCAGCCCCGCCGGCACCCTCCCGGGCCCTGGTTCTCTTTGTGCCGGGATGGCAGAAACTGCACGTCCCGGCCCCGGGAACAGCACTTACAGCCATCTCGCGAGAGATTGAGCACGTTCGCGCACCGAACTGGCAGTAAGTGCCCGTCTGGAGGCTGGGAAGAGCACTTACTGCCATCTCGCGGGGAGGGGAGGCCGTTGAACTAGTGACGCCCGGCGTGCAGTCCATCACGCTGGACTGTGTGTCCCGCATGAGCATGAACCAGGCCTTCGCTCAACGGGTTAACTCCGGGCCGGACGTTGAGTGCACCGCATTCTTCAGTGATGCGGTCTTTGCCATTGCCATGACCTGCTGGCGGTGGACATCAAGGTTCCGCAGGTGCGGGGCGATGACCTGGGCCCCGCCGTCGTCGAGCAGCTTCCGGAATCCGCAGCCTACCTGCTGTCCTTTGTGGTGACGGTGCCTACTGGCTCAGCCATCACCGCCTGTTCCGGCTGCTGTCCGGCTTTACCGTGGGCCTCCAGCGGCTGAACCTGACACTGCTCCTGTTTGTCGCTCTGATCGGCTATGCCGCGGACATGATTGCCTTCTACGGTGATCGGGTGCTCGGTGTCGTCACCTGCGCCGCGATATGGGGGCTCATCGGGGTAGCCAATACGTCAATGTGGATCTGTGCCGGCTACCGGGGTTCCAGGACGACGTCCAACCCCAACTTCTGGCGTATGCCCGGACCCGCGTGGCGGTGGCCCCTGCAGTGTTCCTGCTATCCGTTCCGATAGCCTTTCTGAGCCCGGCTGCCGCCACCTACTTCCGGCCGCCATCGTCGTGGTTAATCTGGTGTTTCGGCTGCTGGGCAGGAGGGCTGCTGCTGCCTGGCGAAACGAACCCCCAATCTCCCGATTCGTTGGATTAGCCCTGCATCGGGTAGTCTTATATCTGCTTCTTACGGAGCAATGCCTGGAGGATTCGCCTAGCGGCCTATGGCGCACGCCTGGAACGCGTGTTGGGTTAACGCCCTCGGGGGTTCAAATCCCCCATCCTCCGCAATAGGGAAACACCCCGGTCTTCGGACCGGGGTGTTTCTCTTTGTCTGCGGCAACTGGCGGGCGGGGGCTGCTCTTGGCCGGTACGGATCTGCGCCGGCTACGAAACCGCACGCCCTACTTGCAGCACTAATAGACACCGGACTCATAAGCGTCCGGGTGGAACAGCATGGCCAGGTACGAGGCGCCGCCCACATCGCCGCAGCAGGTCTGCCTCGACAACTGGGCCAAGTCCTCGTAGACCGCCCTCTTCGCGCCTTCCAGCCCTGGTTGACGACGCCCAGCAGTGCAAGGAAGTCCTCCGGGGTGTTCAAGGCGGGTTCGTCCCAGAAGGCCGCATAGTCTTCTTCACTGATCTCTGCGGGCACGGGTCCGACGCTGCGGACAGGCAAGTACGAGACGTCCGACGACGAAGCCCGCGGTCCGCGAGTCGGCGGCGGCCCGGCGGGTGGCGGTGTAGACGGCCACCCTGTAGCCGGCGACCAGGGCGATGACCGCAAAGATGCTCAGGAGGGTTACCAGAGCCGGCTTGAGCGGGATGCTCCGGCGGCCCCCGGGAGGCAGCCTACCGCAGGGTCGAGGCAAGCTCCGGCTCGACGTCGGGCACTGCAACCTTCTCCGCAGACCCGACTCCCACAGCCTTGGCGGCCAGCCACACCGACACGGCGCCGAGGGCCAGCCCGGCGACCACGTCCAAAACGTAGTGCCAGCCGAAGTAGACCGTGGCCAGCGTGGTCAGGACAACGTAGACCCACATGATCCAGCGGGCCGCCCTGGGCAGGTGGGTCAGGTGCGCCACCAGTGCCGCCGTAAAGACGATCGAGGTGTGCAGGGAAGCGAAGGCCGCGATGCCGTGGACGGAGTCCGTGGCGAACGGATCGGCCAGCACCTCGAGCCGGTTCTCGTACAGGGTGTCCTGCAGGCCCGAGACGGCGGTTTCGGGCAGGTCGCTGAACGGCGCGGCGTCGTGGTAGATCGGCCCCAGGGACGGCAGGGCGTAGTAGCTGAAGGTACCCAGAATCCAGTTAAAGGACAGGGCGGTGGCGTACCAGGCGCCGCGCTGCAGGTTATCGGACCACACCAGCGCTGCGGCGAGGGAGACGGGAACGAAGACCATGAAAAGCATGTAGACGCCGGAGAGCAACTCCGCGCTGAAGCCGGTGCCCAGCAGGCTCTGCAGGACATCAGCGGGGTAGCTGCCGCCGGCCAGCCATTTGTCCGAGTCCTCCAGCAAGGCGTCCGTCAGGTGCTGCTGCAGGAAAGGCAGGAAGCTTTTGAGGTTCCGGTAGGACATGTAGGCGAGGTAGAACGTGATCAGTCCCGCCACTGCCACGGCCAGCCGGGGGGCGGACCACCGCGTCCGCAGCACATCGGACGCGGCGGCTCTCATCCCTCCCAGCTCACGTCGCCGGGCCAGGACGCGGGGTACGACGTCGGCGGCGATCATCAGCAGCACCATCAGCGGCAGCCGCACATAGCTGGGACCCAGGAAGCCTTCGGGGTCCCGCACGGGCAGGTCCGCCACGAAGGCAACAATGAGCATGAGGACGGTAAACGCCACGGAAATGAGGAGCGGAACCCCAAAGAGGCGGCGCCAGGCGGGACGGGCGAGCCCGGCTTCGATAGTCATTCACCCTTTTTATCCCAAGATCTCCGCAGCGCCCGCACCGAAGACACCAATGGTCAGTATGCTTTCCATCACACCTTGCTGCGGCGGACTTCGCCGGCTTTTCAGCCGGGCCAGCGGGCGGCGCCGGAGGATTTGCAGAGCGGCCCACATCCTGCAGCATGGACCTGCGAAAAGGTACTGGGAGCCTAGTTGTTCAGGGCCTTGTCCAGCTGTTCCTGGATGGCGCTGTAGTCCACGGAATCCAGTGCGAGGACCTGGTTGTCGAGCACCAGTGACGGAGTACCCGGCAGCTGGAGGTCCTGGGAATCCTGCAGGTCCCTGGCCACCCGGTCCTTGATCGCGTCGGAGTTGTAGTCGGCGCGGAACTTCTCCGTGTCCAGGCCCAGGTCCCCGGCGTAGGAGACGAAGAGGTCCTCCACATCCGTCTGGTTCTTCCACTCCTCCTGATGCTCGAATACGGCCGCGGCCATCTCTTCCAGCGCATCCTGTTCAGCCGCTGCCTCCACCGCCCGGGCCGAGGTCTCGGCATTCTGGTGCTTGGGGAGCGGGTAGTTGCGGACGAGGATGCGGACCTGGTCCCCGTAATCATTCTTGGCCTGCTGGATCAGGGGATCCATCATGGCGCAGTACGGACACTGGTAGTCGGTGAACAGAACCAGTGTCGCCTGCGGATCCGCGGGATCGGTGATGGCCCTGGCGTCCGCTGGAGCCACCTGATCCACGCGGTCGGTCGGGAGAGCGGTTGCTGCCGGTGCGCTGGCTGTTGTTTCCGGTGAGGCGGTCCCTTCCGTGGGTTCCGGACCCGCACAGGAGACCACGCTGCCGGTGGCCAGCAGCCCGGACATAACCAGGGCGAGGATGCTCTTGCGCATAGTTCCTTCCGGTGAAGTGTCAGGGTTCGCGGTTCGGCGCGCTCTGCAGGCCTTCAACGGCGATGTCCGCCCGTGTGGCGATGGTTGCCAGGGGTCGATGTCCGCCCGTGAGGCCCAGGCTGCGCCCACTATTTTCGATGCTCCCACCGGATCCGACCGTCCGGTAGCCTGCAATCCGGCATGGGTTTATATGCTTTTGATATGGCTCATGCGTGGCCGAACCTTCAGGTGCTGGAACTGTTCGTTGCCGTGGTGGACGAGGGCAGCGTGGCTTCCGGGGCGCGGAAACTGGGCATGGCCCAGTCCAATGCGAGCCGGTCTATTGCGGAATTGGAAGCGGATCTGAAGACTCCCCTGCTTGAACGCAGCCCGCGCGGTTCGGCACCCACTGCAATGGGACTCCTGCTGGCGGACTCGGCCCGAGAACTGTTGGAGGCTGCGCGGCGCTTCAACAGTGTGGTGCGTACCGGCCGAAGCGGCGAGACGATGGAACTGAGTGTGGGTGCCAGCCTCACCATCGCGGACATGCTGTTGCCGGCCTGGCTTGCCGAACTGAAGCGTCGGCTGCCGCATGCCCGTATTGACGTGCGGGTGGAGAACTCGGCGGCTGTCATCGAGGAGGTGCAGCGGGGCACCCTCCAGCTGGGGTTTGTGGAGACTCCGAATCTGCCGGTTCGAGTGAATGCCCTGGTGGTCCGTGAGGACGAACTGGTGGTGGTTGTTGATCCGAACCACGAATGGGCCAACCGGACCCGGATCAGTTTGCAGGAACTGGCGGAAATCCCACTGGTGGTTCGGGAACCCGGGTCTGGTACCCGCGAGGCGCTGCAGGAAGTGCTTGCCGGGTACGACGTCGTCGAGCCGGCCCAGGTGCTCAGCAGCAATACTGCGGTGCGGGTTGCTGTCGCTGCCGGAGCCGGTCCTGCTGTGTTGAGTGAGCTGGTGGTGCGCGACCAGCTTGCCAGCGGTGAGCTGCTTCGGGTCCCCTTCGAAGGAGAGGGAATCAGCCGACCCCTGACTGCCATTTGGTCCGGTCCGCGGCGGTTGACCGGAGTCGCGGCCGAGCTGGTGGCGGTGGCTGCCGGACGGGCGTAGGTTCAATCCGGGGTCAGCCGCAGGGCCGGTCTAACGGTCTTACGCATCACTGTCTTGCTCTTGCCGATGTGGCGCTCGAACGTGAATCCCGCCTTCTCGAACATGGCCCGAGTGCCGTTATGAAGGAACGAGGATGATGTTCTCTTGCCGGGGGTGAGTTCGTTGGGGAATGAGATCACCTCACCTCCGCCTGCCTGTGCGATCAGCTCGAGCGCGCCGTCCAGTGCCTCCCGTGCCACACCGGAACGTCGATGGTCGCGGTCGACGAAGAAGCAGGTGATCCGCCACTGCGCTGGCTGGGTCTCGCCGGCGTCGTACTCCTTGCGGTGGTAGATCCCCGGCAGCTCGAGCGGGCTGCCGTACTGGCACCATGCGACTGCCTCGTCGCCGTCGAAGACGAGTGCGGCGTGTGCTGCGCCTTCCGCCACGAGTCGCTGCTTGAAGGTCGGCCCGTCGTACTCGCTTTTGACGGTTCCCTCCGTGTCGCCGTGGAAATACGAGCAGTAGCACCCGCCCCAGACCCCGTTGTGTTTCTGCGCGAGTGCAAGCCATGCCGGAAAGGTCTCCGGAGTAAGCGGTTTGATCACGTGCGGCATCGCCATGTCCGTCCTGTTGCGAGTTCGAGAAGGTCAAGATTCAGCCTCCGCCGCAGGCATCTCGGCGACGCACAGGACCGCAGTGTTGCCGTCCTGGTCGGCAATCACCGTGAGCGACGGCGAACCGGTGTCATCCACGACGGTTCCCCCTGCGGCGACGGCGGCGTTAATTCGTTGCCCGGCCACCTCGGGCGCCACGTAGACCTCGACGTGGAACCGCTGACTCTCGTGCTCGTTGGCGTCGCCGAACCACAGGTTTGGTACCCGCCCCGTGGCGTCCCGGATCTCGTCGCTGGGCGACCCGTAGCCCTGGGCGTCTGCGTTGCCTGTCAGCAGGGCTGCCCACACCGGGGCGATCGTCGCGGAGTTTGCGGTGTCGAGGCCGAGTTCGAGGACGCTGACCGAGGCCGGTTCGGCGTCGATCCGGTGGTCGGCGGCGATCCCGGTGATCAGTCTGGCCAGATCGATATCCTGCCGGGTGACCCATTCGACGATGTGTTCGGTGCCTTCGCCGTCGCGGTAGACAGCGTCAGAGCTGACCACTTTGAGGTCGACGTACCCCTTGCCGATCGACACGCTCGGGTAGTGTCCAAGCGCATCGCCTGCCTCACCTACCGCGGTCACGAACCGTGCACCTGTGCCGAAGTCATCGACCAGATAGCGGGCGTGCAGTCCTTGGGCCAACTTGCGCCAATCGGTCAGCCCGGCCTCGGTGATCGCCTCACCCGACAGCATGTCTCTGTTCCGTGATCTGATGCGTGATTCAGCTGCAGCGTTTGAGCTCGTCATTTCTGAGTGCCTCCTGTGCGTGTGCGAACAGTAAAACCGACGTTGAATGCATCTACAAGGAAAATCAGCCTTCGGTGTATTGGCGAAGGTCGCGGTTGACCTCTTATTGCGAAGGTGCGAGCACGACGACGGAGGTCGCTGAGGTGTTTGGCGGCGCAGGCTCTGCTGCGGACCGAGCTGATCACCTTGGGCGGCACGGACGGGGGCCTGCTTAGAACACCGATGGCCGGCCCACGGACGACCGGAACTCCGACGGCCTGCAGGCCCACCGCCGGGCAATTCTGACCGCGCGGCAGACCCTACTGTGCGGCGGAAAGACGCCTGATCCGCTCGCGGGCGGACCGCTCGCTCGGTCCCTGCGGGCCCAGTCCCAGCCGGATCACGCCCAGCACTAGTTTCACCGGCAGCCCCACCGGCACCGGGAAGGGACCCAGCCGCGGCTCCTTCAAGCCCAGCATTTCCCGGTGCCGGGGTTCCAGCGACGCGACGGCGCCGGCGAACAGGACCCGGTAGCCGGCCAGCTGGGACCGCGGCAGCGGCGGCCGGCGCAGGAAGCCCACCGCCTCCCGGACATAGTCGCTGTGCCGCAGTTCGCCGTCGTACGCCGCCAGCTGTGCCCGCAGCTCGGCCTCGGACCGCGGCGGATTGCCGATGCGCATCAGTTCCCCGGCCACCGCCCATTCGGAGACGTAAGCGTCCGGGCCGCCGGGAATCGGGCCGCCGAAGCGCTGATGCGAGCTGAGGAACGCATCGGTGAAGGCCAGGTGCACCCAGCGCGCAATCTCCGGATCATTCGCCGAGTAGAGCCGTTCGACGCCGGCGGCGTCCTCGTAGGTGCCGTGGACCCGTTCGTGCAGCCGCAGCACCCAGTCGGAACCGGACTTCGCCGCAGCGGTATCCCCGTAGGTGACGGTGAAGATCCAGCGGATGGTGCCGGCCAGCCGGCCCAGCGGATCCTCCTTGTAGTCGGAGAAGTCGTGGACCCCGGCCATGGCGCCTGGATGCAGGGCCTGCAGCAGCAGGGCGCGGATGCCGGCGATGATCGGCGTCATCGACCCGTGCACCGCCCAGACGGCGGACTCCGGACCGTAGAACCCGGTGTCTTCACCCTTTGCCAGATCCAGTTCCCACTGCGGAATTTCGGCGGCGTTGTTGCTGAACGTGCCGATCAGCTGCCGGCGCCAGGTCTCCAGGATTCTTAACACTCCACCAGTGTCCTGTGCCGGGCGCCGGCGCGCCACCGCTTTCTCAGCGCAGCAATTCCTACCGCAGCAGGATGTTCACCGGCTGCGAGCCGGACCCGCGCCGCGTGTCCCGTTCCAGCACGCCGGAGCGGTTGGCGGCGTCGTCGCGCAGGATTTCGGTGACCGAGCCCAGGAAGCGGGAGAGGTCCACCTTGTCCTCGGGGGCGGCGAGCAGCAGCTGGAAGCCGAACTCGTGCAGCGCATTGATGGACGCCTCAGCAAAGGACAGCGACGACTTCACGAACGCCTCGTCCATCATCACCGTGCCGTAGGTGCTGAAACCCTGCGAGACGATGCCCAGCTGGTAGGCCAGGGCCGAGGCCATGATGAACGCGGTGAAGCGCTGGCCCTCGCCGCCGGACATCAGCGACGCCTGCAGGTTGGTGAACGCCTGCCCGTTGGCCAGGCGGTGCGTGCAGGTGATGGTCACGTGGGAGCGCACATCGAGGACCTCGGCCCGCCAGCGGCGTTCCTCCGGATCCTTCAGCCGGTCCACCAGCGCCTCCAGCGCCGAGTACCGGGCGTCCATGTCCGCCTTGTTCTGCCGCAGGCCCATCATCGGCAGCGCGTTCTTCAGTTCGGTGCGGAACTTGTGCGCGGCGTCGGGCACCGTGGTCTTGACCTCGATCTCGAGGTGGCTGTCCACGTGGTATTCCACCCGCTGCAGCACCGAGTTCAGCGGCAGCAGGCGCGAGGAGATGCCGCGCCGTTCCTCGTCGAGCAGGGCCAGCAGGTCGCTGAACCGCTCGTAGGTGCGGTTGTTGAAGTATTCCCGGAACTCGGTTTCGTGCTGCGGCAGGCCCTCGGAGACGATGCTCTCGAACCGCTCGGCATAGGCTCCGGCGGCGTCCGCCGAGGTGCCGAAGTCCGAGCCCCACTTGTCGGTGAACGTCTCGAAGGTCCGCTCGAGCCGGTTGCGGGTTTCCAGCAGCGTCTTTTCCAGCCGGGCGCCCTCGGTGAGCAGGGCGCGTTCCACCTCGGCGGCGGCCTCCTGCAGGCGGACGGCGTCGGTGATCTCGCCGAAGGGGGCGAACAATTCCTCCAGGGCGCTCTGCAGTCCGGCGTCCAGGGCGGCCAGGGCCTTGGCCGCCAGGGTGTCGCGGCGGCCGGTGGCTGCCGCGAGCTGTTCCCGGGTGCGGGCCAGATCGCCCTTGAGCACGCCGATCTTCTCGATCGCCGCTGTGGAGTCCAGCTCCGCGGTGTCCAGGTCGAAGCGGATCTGGTCCAGGTCCGTGTTGGCGTCCCGGGCGGCGTCGAGGGCGTCGGTGGCGGCGGCAACGGCGTCGCGCTGCGCGGAGGCGGACAGCTCCTCCCAGGAGCGGGTGTCGGCGGCCACGCGGCGGACGGCGGTGAGCCGGCTGACCAGTTCCGCCTGCTGCTGGGCCTGGGCCTGCGACCGGGTGTCGGCCTCCGCGAACCGGTCCCGCAGAGCCAGGAGGTCGTTGCCCAGCGCCGCGACGGTGTCCTTGTTGTCAAAGCCCAGGACGTTGTCCGAGGCCTTGGCATGCCGGTCATCCTTCTCCGTGGTGGAGGAGTTGCGCTTGACCGCGCCGCCGAGGCTCACGCCGCGGGAGAGCCCGGCGAGCTCATCGGGATCCTCCACGCAGACAAAGTCGTAGTGGGCGGTAATCTTGCGTGCCACCCAGCGGCCCATTTCGGAATCCTGGGTGATCAGCTTGGTGATCAGGTCCCGCGGCCCGGGTTCGGCCGGTCCGTCCACCGGAACGCTGACGTCGATGCAGCGCAGGAACCCGTTCAGGTTGGTCTCGGAGAGGTAGCGGGTGACCGCGCGCATGTGCTCGCCGGGCACCAGCAGCGCGGTGGCCAGGGAGCGCAGCGTGCGCTCCGCAGCCGGGCGCCACTGCTGCTGGTCCGGTTCCAGGTCGATCAGTTCCGCGGCGAAGGGCAGATCGGCCTCGTCCAGGCCGGTGGCAGCGCAGATCCGGGCGCGCTGGTCCAGGGACTCCTGCCGGATGTTCGAGGTCCGGCGCCGGAAGCTGCCGATGTCGTTTTCCAGCTTGGCGATGGCTCCCTTGAGCTGCCAGGCCTGGCCGTGCGCATCGCTGCTGCGCTCGCGGGCGGCCTCCACCTCCAGGGTCAGGGACTTCACCAGCTCGGCGGCGCGGCTGCGGGCCGTGACCAGCCCGGCGGGGGAGAAGTCCACCTCGATGCCGGCTGCGGCCAGTTCACCGCGTGCGGCTTCCTCCAGCGCGACGCGGGCGTTCAGCTGCACGACGGCGGCGGCCAGCTCGCGCTCGAGCGTCGCGATGGTGCCGCCGCCCTCCTCGCTGTACCGGGCGGCGAGGGCGTCGACCTTCTTCTTCAGGTCGTTCCGGCGGATTTCCGCGGCGGCCAGCTCCCGGGCTCCGGCTTCCTCCTGCGCGGTGAGCCGGGCGACGTCGCGCTCGTGGCTGGCCAGGGTCAGGCGCTGCCGGTAGGCGGGCAGCCCCTCCTTCGTGAGGGCGCGGTTGTGGCGCAGCTCGGCGTCGGTGGTGGTGTGGAGCCGGTGCAGCTCCGGCACGTCGGCGAGGTGGTCGCGCTGCTGGCGGGCGCGTTCAAGCTGCCGGCGGATGCTGCGCAGGTGGCTGAAGTCCTCCACCGCCTCATCGGCGGCGGCCAGCGTCTTGGGCGTGTCCAGCACATTGGTGCGGAAGAAGTCGTTGACGGTTCCGCCCAGGCCCTTGCCGGTCTGCAGGATGCGCAGCAGGCCGAAGGCCTTCTCGTCCTCCACACCCAGCGCGGTGCGGAAGCGCTCGGCGAACATCTTGTGCGAATCGAAGATGCCGGCGCCGGGCAGCAGCGTTTCGAGGCTGCCCTTGGTGAACCGGCCGCGCATTTCGGTTTCCAGCGTGCCGATGTCCAGCGGCCGGTTGTGCACGGCGTAAAAGCGGCCCACGTGGTGTTCGGTGCCGTTGGCGGGCAGGTCCATCAGCACGGAGAGCGAGGTGATCTGCCCCAGTCCGTTGTCGAAGGTCAGGCAGATCGCGGACCAGGTGGCGCCGGGCCGCTGGTAGGTGGTGCCGTCGCCGGCCGCGCCGCCGTCGTCGGGCCCTGTTCCGTTCCCGGACCCCTGGGTGCCCAGGCGGCCGCGCATGTAGGAGAACGCGGTGCGCTTTTCCTCGGCCAGGCCGCCGCCGTTGTTCTGCGCCGCCTCGTTCATTTTCGGCCGGGCGTCCATGACCTGGAGCATCGCGTCGAAGATGGTGGACTTGCCCACGCCGGAGTCGCCGGTGAGCAGGGTGCCGGCGCGGTCCACGTAGATGGTGTGCGCGCCGTCGAAGGTTCCCCAGTTCACGACCTGCACGGAGGAGAGCCGGTTCTGGCCGGGGTTGATCAGGTCGCCCATGGGAAGGGTGGTTTCAATGCTCACGCGATGTCCTCGCCGTCGTTGGCTGTGGCCGGTTCCGGCAGTTCGGGGTCGGGAAGTTCGCCGGAGGCGTCGGTCAGGGCCTGCATGAAGGTGACGATGTCGCCGATGTGTTCATAGGGCAGGGCCAGCGGCAGGGCACCGGAAATGACCCAGACGTGATCGACCTCGGTGGGCAGCAGCAGCCGGCGTTCCTGCACCAGTTTGCGGATGGCGGCGTCGGCCACGTCTTCGACGGATTTGGCGTCGCGCTGGCCGGGGTCGACGTAGCCCTCGATGATTTCCAGGATGTCGCTGCGGGCAATCACCGCGTCGTTGCCGGTGCCGGCGTGCCGGTCCAGCAGCAGGCGCATGCGCAGCAGCAGCAGCGTTTCCTCGCGGGTCATTTCGCGCTGGCGCTGCAGCACTGCGGTGTGCGGTTCGGGCATGTCCACCGGGCGCAGCAGGGCGACCTTGCGGTCCTCGTCGATGACCAGGGTCAGGAACAGTTCGCTGAGCCGGGTCCGCAGCTCGGCCTGGTTGTCCACCACGGTGTTGTAGACGTTGTCGGAGCTGGTCGCGTCCAGGTACGGGCCGCGCAGCAGCCGGATCAGGGCCTGGCGCAGCTTCAGCGGCAGGGTTCCGGTGTCGCCGGGGAACAGTTCGGGGCCGTCCACGAGGACGTTCCGGGCTGCGGGCGCTGCGTCGTAATCGCCGTCGGGAGAGGTGTTCTCTGCGGCATCGGTGGCGCTCGTGAATTCGAGGCTGGTTTCACTCATGGGTGGGGGCTTTCGCGACGGCGACGGCGGGCAGCAGCGCGGTGCGTTCGCTGCCGTCGATCTGGGTGAAGGTGATGGATTCGGGCGATGCGGCCAGTCCGGCGGCGGTGCGCTCCGCGGTGGATTCCGGGCCGAAGTCCGCGGAGCCGGCCGCCAGCGCCGCCGAGAGCAGGGCGCGGATGCTGTTCAGGTGCCGGTCCTCGGGTGCCAGTTCGGCGAAGATCTCGCCGACCGTTGCGCTGGCGCGGGATCCCGCGGCGCGGGTGACGGCGTCGCGCAGTGCCCGGCGGTTGGCCCGGGGCGTGCGGATGGAGCGGTGGATGTCGGCTTCGCTGAACGACGGCGGTGCCGGCAGCTTGGGCGGCGGGGCATGGTCGGCGGGGTTGAACAGGTGGACCATGCCCAGGGATTCGAAGGCCGCGCCGTGCAGCAGCGGTGCCGGGACGACGGCGGTGCGCCGCTTGCTGCGCGGTGCCTTGTGAATGGCGGTTTCCGCGGTGCGGATCAGCTGGCGCAGCTGGACCGATTCGCGGTACTCGTCGCTCTGCACGTAGGTGTGCATGGACTCCGAAAGCCGGCCGTAGATGCGGTGGATTTCGGTGGCCTGGCCGCGCATGTCGCTGATCAGCCGGTGCAGGCCCTGCCGGTCTTCGGAGCTCAGGTCCTCGGCGAAGTCCCGCTCCAGCACCTCCGCGATGGCGGCCCGGAAGCGGTCCTGCTGTTCGGCGTCGTTCAGGAAGGCGGTGAAGCCCTCATAGGTGCGGCCTTCGCTGGTGTTGCGCAGCTTGCGGTCCGCCTCCAGGATTTCGCCCATGGTCAGGCCCTTGGCGGCGTTGGATTCCACCATTTCCTGGCGCAGGGCGTGCAGCATCTTCTCCAGGCCGTCGCGCATCCGCTTGAAGTCCGCCGGCAGTGCCGCGGCCAGGTCCAGGATGTCCTGCGCCGCCTCGACGGCGGTCTCGCCGTCGACCGGGGCGGGGGCGTCGCCGGCCTCCAGGGCGCGGATCATCTCCTCGCGGCGGGCCACCTCCTCTTTAAGGACGGCGATGCGGGCTGCCGGGTCCGGATTGGTTTCGTGGGCCAGGTTTTCCACCCGGTCCAGCAGCGTCGCCAGCCGGGAGGAGTTCAGGCTGGTTTTGTCCGAGGTGAACCCGTCCAGATAGGAAAGGTAGCGGGCCGAGGATTCGGTCAGTTCGTAGACGAACCGGCCCTCGACGCGGGGGCGGGCCAGGAAGCGGCGGGCCACCCAGTCATCGGCGTAGTTCTTGCCGGTCCAGTCCTCGCGGAGGCTCACGCCGGAGATGCGCAGCTGGCGCAGGAATCCGTCGGCCATCTTGTGGAATTCCTCGAGCGGAATCCGCGGCCGGGTGCGGGTGAAGGCTTCCCGGAACAGGGCCAGCACCCAGGCGTTTGCGGTGGTGAGTTTCCAGCCCGGCGTGGCCTGGAGCCGCTGCAGTTCCGCCCAGTGGGCCACCGCGTTTTCGATAAAAGACATGCTGCGCTTTCCGGACCGGGACAGGACAAACGGGCCTCGTCGATTTTAGCCGTCGACGGCGGGGAACCCGGCATTTGCGCGTGCAGGGTGCCGCGCGGACGGGTTTTGCGGCAGGGACGGTGCAAAGGCAACTAGGGATGGGTGGCCAGACCTGGCTGAGCGGTGCAAGTCGCCGATGGTGCGGAAGTAACCCCGGGCCGGTGGATGGCGGGCGGAAGGGATCCTCCCGGTCGGCTCGTCCTTCAGGAAGGCGGTGAAAGCCCTCGTAGGTTCGGCCTTCGCTGGTGCTGCGCAGCCTTATGTCCGCTTTGAGGATTTCGCCCATGGTCAGGACCTTGGCGTTGGTCAGTTTCCAGCCGGGAGCCGCTTGGAGCCGCTGCAGTTCGGCCCAGCGGGCACCGGCGTTCTCGATAAAGGACATTCTGCGGTTTCCGCTCGAAGAGGAGAAACGGGCCTCCTCGATAGCCGGGTGGGGTGGGGCCTGGGTCGAGTCTCAGGCAACCGTGTCGAGTATTGGCGTTCTGGAGGTCTCACTCTGCAGCCCACGACATGGCACTAGTTCATACTGACGACTGTGAGCGGCACTCCTTGTTACTGAGTTGCAAGTAGGTTAGCGATCCTGCGGCTGTATATCTGACGGTCTAAACAAGTAGGGCCCCACCTACAGTGGAGCCCTACGGGTCAATATCGGAAGATTACCAGCCGGGTGGGCTCACTCTCGGGCAGTGGCGATCTCGATGAAGGACATTCTGCGTTCCCCCACTCGAGGAGAGGAAAAAGTGGAACTTGTCGTTTTTAGACCGAGCGGGGAAGCGCCTTGCTTGGATGGTTCAAGGTCCTTCGGGGACAAATATGGGCGCTATTAGTTGTCAGATGCGTTGCCTTCGATGCCTAAGAGCATCTGTATGGGGCTTTACTGTAAGTTGTGACTGTGGACAACCTGCTCGAGAGCTACCCAGAGACCATTATCGCATTAGTGTCAGTTGGCGTCGCTTTAGCCGCCTCTATATTTGGATATGCCGCCTCGCTATCCCATAGACGTAATGCTGAGCAGGAGGCCAAGCTCCGATTGCATGAGATCGAGTTCAGACAAACGGAGCTGAGGTATGAGCAAAGCCGTAAAGAAGCTAACGAATATAGAATCATCAAGAGTGTGTGGGAATCAAAGCGCGCCCTGGATGACCTTGAGAAGTGCATCGATGAGAATTCTCAGAATGAAGTCTCAAGCCGTATTGCTCAGCTACGAGAAATTCAAGAAGAACAATTGAAAATTCTTACAAATCATCTTGCTCATCCTGCAATGGGACATTCATTCTCGACTCTATCCGAGCTGCTGGATGACCGGCGCTCAGAGTTGCGCGATCTGTCTGAGTCGTCCGAGCGGGGTAGTCGAAATGACTGAAGATATAAGAACCGCTGCGGCTGGTATACCGAGGGTACAACCACCGAAAACCAAAACACCGCTCCGTGAAGGTCCCGTGAAAGCGCTCGAATCCGCACTTGAGACTGAAACTGGAGTGGATGGATTCCTGGACGGTGCTTCGTTTGCGCTAGTCGCATATTCGGATAAGGTAACCGAGAGAATCGGTACTGAAGCGATCAGAATCGCAGGACGACGTAGAGCTAGTGCGGTCGACAGTCCAGATGTTGCGGCTGCCGATGCGAAGCTATACCCTCCTTCCGATGGTAGGAATAGTCCCTGGAAGTGGGGCGTTTTGGGCATAGTTGCAGGAGCGGCATTGTCTTTACTTATCACAATTTTGGCGCCGAAAATCCCAGATGCTCACCAGGGCGTAGTGGTTACCCTAGGTGTCGTTGCAATTGTCGGCTGTTGTATCTGGGCAGGATTTTTGGTATTACCACGAAAGCAGAAGACTAATGATTAGCATCCTTGATCTGAAGTCGCATCAAAAGATGCTTTAAGCGACTTGCTTTCCGTCCCCTGGATTATGCACTCCTGGTCGTGTGACCATAGGTGGCCGTCCATAGGCTGACTCTAATTCGCCCGACCGACTCAGGTGCAGAGCGGAGCCATGCCATCAACGTGAACAGCCCTCGAAGCCCGTAGTCGCAATCCCCTTAGAACAGCGGCCACGGCCGCAGGCATCCCACCGCTCGGAGCCGGAAAATGCCCCGCCGAACGCAGCCGAACGCAGCGCGCGTCGAGCGAAGCAATTTCCTCGGCGGTGAGCAGCTTCGCCAGCTGCGAGCCCAGCTCACCCTCCAATTCTTCACGAACGCGGTCGATGCCCTCGAGTTCCTCGGCGCTCAACTCATCCCCGATCCAGCCCCACAGCACCGTCCGCAGCTTGTGGTCGCGGTGAAAGGTGAGCCCGTGGTCCACGCCGTACCGGTGCCTGTCGCCCATGGCCAGGACGTGGTCGTGAATGAGGGCGACAATCTGCCCGCTCTCGTCCTGACCCTGGAGGGCCTCTCTCCAGCCGGTGTCCGGCACCTCGTCCGCCGCCACCAGCTCCACCGCGGTCTGCTCCGGGTCCGTCTCCTGCCAGAGCTGGACCATGCCTTCACCGAACGGACCATCCCGCAGCCACGTGCGCGGCACGATGTTCCAGCCCAGCACCTCCGACACCAGGTAGGCGGCCACCTCGCGGTGGGCCAGACACCCGTCGGGAAAGTCCCACAGCGGCTGCTCGCCCGCGATCGGTTTGTACACGACGGCAGCGCCGCCGATGCTGCCCAGGAAGGTGGCGTTCGACGCCGTCGTGATCCGGCCGGTGAGCGTCAGCTCGGCGGCCACCAGGTCGGGCGCCGGCATCAGGACTCGGGGAAGGTGCAGGTGTGCCCGTCGGCGTCGATCGGCTGGCCGCAGATCACGCAGATCGGACGCCCGGCGCCCACGACCTCGCGCGTGCGCTTCGTGAAGGCCCGGGCAGTGCCGACCGGCATCCGCACCCGCAGCACTTCGGCGGGATCAGCGTCGTCCTCGTCCGCGAGGAAGCCGTCGTCGTCCGGATCCACCTCCTCGAGGGGGTAGGCCTCGATGACGATCTGCGCCGTCGTCGGGTCCCAGCCCAGGCTCATGCCGGTGCGGGAACTGTTCTGAACCGGCTCGAGATCGTCATTGTCCACGAGTTCGATGGGAGTGCTCGCGGGAACGTGGAAGGGGTTGCCCTCGACGGTGCGGAGCTGGTCGAGGATCTCGTCGATCTTCTCGGCGAGCTGGGTCAGGGAAGACACCCAGGCCGAATTGGTGTGGATCAGGGTATCGGGGAAATTGCCGCTTCGAAGGGCCGCCCCTGTGCCGCCCTCTTTCGGGGCTTAGAGGCGCCGGGCCTTGACCGAGATCACCGGGGCGTTGGCTTCGAGCAGGATCTGCTGCGCCGCGCTGCCGAGCAGGAACTTACCCACCGGGCTGCGGTGCTTGACGCCGATCACCACAGCGGAAGCATCGAATTCCTCAGCAGTGTCGAGGAAGTCCCCCACGGCGTCGCGGTTGCGGGGATCCGGCAAACGGTAGGTGACGGGCACGCCCTGGAGCTCGGCGCCTTCCGGGTCGAGCTGGGTGCCTTCCAGATTGAAAACGACCAGGTCTTCCTGGCGGCGCCGGGCTTCTTCAATGGAGGCGGTAAGTGCGGCCTCACCCTCGGGAGTGCTGGTGCGAGCAACGATGACGGTCATGAAGTCTCCAAGGTGGGTGGGGTGAAGAAGAACGATGGAAAGTTCATCCTGCGGGCGAATTTGTTCTTCAGGTTCTCCGCACTGAGCAGAAAAAGCAAAAACACGTGCAGTTTATTAAGAGCGGCAGCCAGGCCGATCCCGTCAATATGATGCGGATCACCTAGGCTCTTTGGGTGGTTAATACACCGTTGAGTACTGACCAGCTTTTATGTCCCTTCTCCCCCCACTAAGGACAGTTGATTTCGTGAGTTCTTCACCAGATCGAGCCGGGTCCGGCACACGCCGCAAGCATCCGATCTTTTTGGCCGCCTATGGCATCGTGGCTGTCGCCACGATCGGTTTGGCCAGCTTCTTTTCCATCCAGTCCGCTTCCGGCGGTTCAGACATTCGTGCAAATCTCACCCTAATTGCTCCGGCCGGCGCCGGCGGGGGCTGGGATACGTTCATGCGCGAGCAGCAACAGGCCATGCGTGCCAACGGTTTGGTGAATAACACGCAGGTAGTCAACATCCCCGGGGCTGCCGGCACTATTGGCCTCGGCAAGCTCTCCACCATGTCCGGGCAGGCTAACAACCTCATGGTCACGGGCGCCGGGCTGGTCGCCGGAGTGGCGCAGCTGGACTCGGCGGTGACGCACGACGACGTGCGCCCCATCGCCCGTCTGGTGGAGGAATACGACGTCGTTGTGGTTCCGGCCAGCTCCCCGTACAAGACTCTCGACGACCTCGTGCAGGCCTGGAAGGCTGACCCGGCGGCGATTGCTTGGACCGGCGGCGGCACCTTTGACCAATTGGTCATGACCGAACTTGCTCTGGCTGCCGGAGTGGATCCCTCCGACACCACGTACATTCCCAAATCCGGCGGAGGAGAGGCGGCTCAGGCACTCATCACGGATACCGCCAAAGCTGCCACATCGGGGTACAAGGATGTTGAGGACCAGATCAAGTCGGGGCGCCTGCGCGCCCTCGGGCTGGCTGCCCCGCAGCGGCTCGACGGCGTCGACATCCCCACCTTGACCGAGCAGGGCTATGACGTGGATCTCGCCAACTGGCGGGCCCTCGTGGCACCTCCGGGCATCACGGACGAGGAATTCGCGGAGCTGCGGACCCTGATCGAGGAAACCATCGCGACCCCCGAGTGGCAGGACGCCGTGGAGCGCAACAAATGGGCCGATGTGTACCTCACCGGGGACGAGTTCGACGAGTTCATGACCTCGGAGCAGCAGCGCATCGGTGAACTAGTGAAGGAGATCGGCTGATGAGCACTCCAGTGCCCTCGTCCGCAGATGCGGCGGAGCAGCCGATCGAAAAGACCGGCATTGCGGACGGACAACCTCCCGTCCGCACCTCCTGGTGGGACGGTCGCAGCGGGCTGCTCCTCTCGCTCGTTATGGTGGCCTTCAGCACTTACCTGCTGGTCGGAATCCTCACGATGGACGTGGGTGAGAGCACGGACTTTCCCGGTCCGAAGTTTTTCCCCGGCATCCTGATGGTCGCCGGTTACGTCTTGGCTGCTCTGCTGGCGCTGCACTACGTGCGTTCCCCGGAACACCCCACGGAGACTTCCTCCCGGCGTTACCGCACCTTCACGGACTGGTCAGCAGTCCTCTGGACCGCAGGAGGCTTCCTGCTCTTCGCCCTGACCTTGGAAACACTGGGCTGGATCATCGCCGCCGCCCTGATGTTCTGGTTTGTAGCGAAGGGCTTCGGCAGCCGCCGCCCCATCTTCGACATCTCACTTGCCCTGCTGATCAGCAGCGCAGTCTATCTGGCATTCTCAATCGGTCTGGGACTCAGCCTCCCGTCCGGCATCCTTGGAGGAGGTTTCTAGCATGGATTCAATCAACCTGTTGATGGAAGGCTTCTCCTCAGCCCTGACACCGATGAACCTGCTGTGGGTGCTCGTCGGCTGCCTGTTGGGCACCGCCGTCGGTGTGCTGCCGGGACTGGGCTCTTCGATGGCGGTGGCTTTGCTGCTGCCGGTAACTTTTGCCCTCGACCCCACTGCCGCTTTCATCATGTTCGCCGGAGTGTATTTCGGCGGCATGTTCGGCGACTCCACCATGGCGATCCTCATGAACACCCCGGGCCAGGCTTCGGCCATCGCGTCCACGTTCGAGGGGCACAAAATGGCCAAGGACGGCAGGGCCCCACAGGCCCTGGCAACCGCAGCGATCGGCGCGTTTATCGGCGGCATGGTGGCCTCCGTTCTCGTCGTGTTCCTCGCCCCGGCCTTAGCTGATTTCTCAGCCAATTTCGGTCCGGCTGAATTCTTTGCGCTGGCCCTATTCGCTTTCGTTGCCACATCCTCCGTGGTCTCAGACTCAGCGGTGAAGGGCCTCGCGGCCCTCGTGATCGGTCTGGGGATCGCCACCGTGGGTATCGACCCGTTCTCGGGTGCCGAACGTTTCAGTTTCGGTGCGCCCGAGATGTTCGACGGCATTTCCCTGATTACCGTGACCGTGGCCATTCTGGCGCTGGGCGAAGTGTTCCATATCGCCTCCCGGATCCGCCGGGATCCGGCAGGCAAGCAAATCAGCTCCGCAGGCCGTCCCTTCCTCTCCCGCGCCGAGCTCAAAGAGGCTGCCCCGGCCTGGGCCCGAGGCACCGCGATCGGCTTGCCGTTCGGCGTCATCCCCGCCGGCGGATCCGAGATTCCGACGTTTATCTCCTACGACGTGGAACGGCGCATCGACCGCCGCCGCAAGAACCCGAAGTTCGGTAAGGGTGCGATCCGCGGCCTGGCGGCTCCCGAAGCCGCCGGCAACGCCACCACCGGCACCGCCATGGGAGCGCTTCTGGCCCTGGGCCTGCCGGTCTCGGCCACGGCCGCGATCATGCTCGCGGCGTTCCAGCAGTACGGCCTGCAGCCGGGCCCCCTGCTGTTCGATCGATCCCCCGACCTGGTCTGGGCACTGCTGGCGAGCTTCTTCATCGCGATGGTGGTGCTGCTCGTCATTAACCTGCCCTTCGCCGGGCTTTGGGCCAAGCTGCTCCTCATCCCGGCCCCCTACCTGTACGCCGGGATTACCGTCTTCTGCGGGCTGGGCGTCTACGCCACCTCCGGGGCGGTCTTCGATCTGCTGATGCTGCTCGGGCTCGGTCTGGTCGGCTTCATCATGCGCCGTCACGGGATGCCCCTGGCCCCGTTGATGATTGGTGTGGTGCTGGGTCCGTTGGCGGAAACGAGCATGCGCGACGCGCTGCTGTCCTCCAACGGTGACTACTCCGTGTTCGTGACCGGGCCGATCCCTCTGGTGCTCTACGCTCTGCTGTTCATCGTGCTGGTGGCTACTGTGCGGTCCAAGGTTGTGAACCGGACCCGCCGGGACCTCTAGGTCCCGACCCGCATGAAAACAACCCCCGAAGGGCCTCGCCGATCAGCGAGGCCCTTCGCGGTTTGCCCTTCTGTCCTGCACGGCGAAGCCCGGCTGATCGATGCCTTGGTGCCCCGAGGCGCGCGCATTCTCGACGCCGGCTGCGGCCCGGGCCGGGTGGGCGGCGAGCTGGCCGCTCGCGGGCACGACGTCGTCAGCGTCGACATTGACCCCGAACCAGGGAGCCGCAACGACGTTGCAGATCCCGGCCGGGATGACCTCCGCATGGGCCTTCAGTTCCACTGCAACTCAACCCCTACGGTGAGGCTGCCTGCCCACGGTCGCGTGCGCGGGGCTTTGAGGGGACGACCAGGACTGGCACAGCAGCGTGGTTGACGACCTGGTGCGAAACCGACCCGAGGCGCAGCCCGGAAAACCCGCCGTGACCTCGTGAGCCGACGACCACAAGATCGGCCTCTTGGGCCGCGTCCAGTATCGCCGACGCCGGTGAATGACTGTGAATAAGCGTCCCGCTGGCGGCCACGCCCGTTTCTGCAACGGACTTCAACGCCTTGGCTTGGAGCGCCCCTGCGTCTTCTTCTGGGGACTCCACAACGGCAATTCCGCCTGCCGCCGTTTCGAGCACCGCCGGGTACCACGCCATTGGCTGTTTGGCCCAGGCGGTGATGAGGCGGAGCTGGCCGTTGCGGTGCCGGGCCTCGTCCACTGCCCAGTCCAGTGCTGACTGGGAGTCCTCGGAGCCGTCAACGCCAACCACAATCGTGAACGGGCTGTTACTGGTCATGTCTTCAAACCTTTCACCGGGGCCTGATGAGCATCCTAGGCCGGAGACCCCGCGCAGGTCAGGGTCGGCGGCGCCCTCGCCGGCCCCGGAGCGGAAGTTGCCGGCCACTGTCATGGAGGCCGGGCACGGCCGGCGGCTCCGCAACGGCCGAGAGGCGCTGCTGAATGATCAGGCAATTGAGGTTAATGGTCGACCGGGTGAGCGGGTTCGCGGTTTTCGAGGACGTCGATGACGGCCTGTGCAGCTGCAAGTCCGGCGCGTGCCCGGGCCTGAACTGTTTGTCCGGCGAGGTGGGATGTGATGAGCACGTTGTCCAGTTCCTGAAGGGGGCTGTCGCTGGGTAGGGGTTCGCTCTCGAGCACATCCAGCGCGGCGCCGGCAATCGTCCCGTCGAGCAGTGCTTGGGCCAGGGCCTGCTCATCGACGAGTGAGCCGCGCGCCGTGTTGATGAGCACTGCTGTGGGTTTCATCATTTGGAGCCGGGGCGCACTGATGAGCGTGCCGGTGCCGTGGTGTACGCGGGTGTGCAGGGAGACGTAGTCAGCGTCGCGCAGAACGGTGTCGAAATCAACGAAGCGGACAGCGGTGTTCTCGCGATCGGGGTAAGCGGTGCTGACCAGGACGTTCATGCCCAGAGCGACACCCAGACTGGCGGTGGCGCGTCCGCTGGGACCGAAACCGATAATGCCCAGGGTGGATCCGCGCAGTTCATGGCCGGCTTCGCGGGGCCAGCGGCCTTGGCGGACGGCGGTGGAGACATCCGCGAGGTGGCGTGCGGTCATGATGATGAGCCCGATGGTCAGTTCGGCTACTGAGTGGTGGTTGGTGCCGGGGGCGTTGCATACCGTGATGCCGTGTGCGGTGGCCGCCGGGATGTCGATGGAGTCATAGCCCACACCGCTGCGGGCGATGACTTGCAGAGAGGTGGCACTGGCGAGCATATCGGTGGTGACCGGCTCGCTGGCGAGGATCGCGCCGGATATGCCGTCGAATAACGACAGACGTTCTTCCAGAGTCCGCGACCCCCGGAACGGAGAGTAAACCGGCGCCAGATCGTGTTCGCGCAGGAGCTCGTCAACGGCATCTCCCGGGTGGAGGTAATCGGTGGTGATCAGGATGCGGGTGGCCATGGTGGGGTGGGTTTCTCTTTCTGTGTGAGCGGACGCGATGCCGTCAGTGGCTGTGTGCTTACAGTTCACACCATGCCGGGCTTGGTGGGCCTGTTCCTGGTTCTGGTCCTTCTGCCATTTGCCGACGACGACGACGCGCTGCCAGGTCCGCCGCATCGACTAGCATTGCGCTCAACTAGCCAGCATCGGAAGGACTTTACGCAATGCTGAAGCTTCAACCCATTGCCTGCCTAGCCGCCGCGTCGATTGTTCTGGTGGCGAGCCTGAGCTCATGCGCGTACGCCAAATACGAGGATCCGGTCCGCCCTCCCGCCGAGTCCCTGGCTGACACCGAGCCGTTCGTGAACGAGATGCTCGCGGAGGACCTGGGGTACGCCTCGCCGATCAGGGTGAAAAGCGCCAGGGAGGGCACCTGCTTCGATCCCATCAAGAACGATGACTGGAACCGGGTGACCGAGGTCAGAACCTACGCAAGCGGACACTACCCGGACGCCGCATCCTCCGAGCAGGCCATGGACACCATGGAAAGCTACGTTAAATCCCAAGGCTGGACTCTCGTCACGAAGGACAGCTCAGCCGACTACCAGTCCTTTTTATACGAGAAGGGCGACCTCAGATTCTCCGCCGACTACGAGTATGCGGAACCCTCCGCCATCGATCCGTACCACGCAGTGGGGTTTGATGTTCGGACCGGCTGCCTCAAGCACCCGAAGGACCACGTATTGGTGCGGTCAAAATATGACCCCCAGTACGGCGTTTCCAGCCAGTACTACGATTTCGAGGCGGAGCAGGAAGACCCCGCCGACACCACTCAGACCCGGCTGTCCACCCCGTACGGCGAGGAAACGCGGCGCCCCAACTATCCGGACGACACGTACTAAAGTGGCGCCATGAAAGTCCGTCCCTACAGCGAAGTTGATGTCTTCTCCTCTGAGCCCTATCGGGGCAATGCCTTGGCGGTTGTCCACGATGCCGACGGCCTGAGTGCCGAGGAGATGCAGCAGTTCGCCAACTGGACGAACCTGTCGGAGACGACGTTTCTCCTCGCCCCAAGCAGTCCGGAGGCCGACTACCGGGTGAGGATCTTCACCGCGAAGGAAGAACTGCCTTTCGCCGGGCATCCAACGCTGGGGTCGGCCCAGGCCTGGCTGAACGCCGGCGGATCACCACGGCCCGGCGGGACACTCATCCAGGAATGCGCGGCAGGGCTGGTTCCGATCCGCCTAGCGGAGGAGGGGCAACTGGCTTTCGAGGCACCACCGCTCACCCGCTACGGGCCCGTTGACGAGCCCCCTCGTCTGCCGGATAGCGACGATTCTGGAATCCCGCGGGAGAAAATCCTGGATGCGTCGTGGCTGGTAGACGGCCCCCGGTGGATTGGGATCCGGCTTTCCTCGGCACGGGAAGTCCTGAGCCTGCGGCCCGACCCGGGAAAGGCAGGCGATCTGGAAATCGGTGTTGTGGGCCCGCAGGAGCCCACGGAGGAAACCCGGTTCGAGGTGCGTGCTTCATCGGAGGGGACCCCGTCTGGGAAGACCCCGTGACCGGCAGTCTGAACGCGGGCCTGGCACGCTGGATGATCGACACAGCAATGGCCACGCTCGTTCCCTGCCCGCATCAGGAACCTAGCGCGGGCCGCGCGTTCCAGGGCGCGGTTGGCCGCTTTAGCCGGTGAAGGAGCGCGGCGGGCGGGCGAGGGGACTGGCAGGGTCGCTGAGCGCTTGGTGAACGGACGCGACGGCGCTTGACCCTTCGCCGACCGCTGCCGCAACGCGCTTCATGGAGCCGTGCCGGACATCGCCGGCAGCAAAAACGCGTGGGGCCGAGGTTTCAAAGGGCATGGGTTCGCGGCCCAGCGGCTGCCACTGTTCCAGGGACTGCACCGCAATGTCTGTTCCGGTGCGGATGAACCCGGCATTGTCTCGGTCGAGGGCGGGCAGCCAGGCACTGGCAGGGTCGGCTCCGATGAAGCAGAACAGCCCGCGGGCATCGACCGGCCCGGCGGTGTCGATGCGGACCGAATCCAGGCCGGAGTCTCCTTCCAGACCAATGATGTTCGACGCGGTATGGATATGGATGCGGGAATCCTGCCGCAGACGGTCCACGAGGTAGGAGGACATCCGCGCCCCAACCTCCAGCCCCCGGACCACCAGATGAACCGCGCATCCATGGGAGGCGAGATAGAGCGCGGCCTGGCCGGCTGAGTTGGCCCCGCCAACGACAACCACCGGGCGCCCCGCCACCTGGCGCGCCTCAAGGCTGGTGGCGGCGTAGTAGATGCCGTACCCCTCAAAGTCCTCCCACCCCTCCACGCCCAGGCTTCGATAGGCGGCCCCCGACGTAATCAACGCCGTGCGTGCCTGCAGGGTGGCCCCGTCGGCCAGCGTGATCTGAAGGCCTTCATCCGCAGTCTCAAGAGCCACCGCTTCGCAGGGTGCACAGACTCTTACCCCGAACTTAATCGCCTGCAAGGTCGCTTGGCGGATGAGATCTCCACCGGCAACTCCGAAGGGAAAACCAAGGAAGTTCTCGATTCGAGAGGTCGACGCCGCTTGCCCTCCCGGCGCGACGGCGTCGAGCACCACCGTGCTCAGCCCTTCGGAGGCTGCATAGATGGCCGCCGCGAGCCCGGCAGGTCCGCCGCCAACCACCAGCAGGTCCGTGGCCCCCTCATGGTGGAGCTGGTAACTCAGCCCGAGGCGCTCGGCGATGGTTCCCGGCGTCGCACGCCGTATGAGCTTGCCCTGGATCAGCGCTGCCGGCAGATCATCGGCTGCGATGCCGTGGCCGTCGAGGGCACCCATGCCGTCAGGCGGGACGACGAAGACGGTATGAATCAAATCAAGACGTTCAGCGAAGCGCCGAAGAGCCAGCAAGCCACTCGACGCTTCCGTCCCAATGAACTTGAGCGTCATGGCTGCGGGGCCTCGCCGAAGCGCTTCGCGGCGTTCCCACAGAGCATGCAGAACAATCCCGCCAAGATCGTCGTCCTGATTCATGACCAGCCGCAGGTCCTCGCGGGCCAGCCGCCGGATGCGCCCGGACTCCTTCACCCGCGCCGACAGGAGCGCGGACTGTCCGTTGAGCAGCCCGAGCTCGCCGGCGAACGAGCGCGGCCCCAGAGTGCTGAGAACGGTTTCTTCATCCCACCACAACGGGTCACGCACCATTTCAAGGGCGCCCGATTCCACGAGGATCATTGGATAGTTCAAATCCCCCGCGCGAAAGACATAGTCGCCGGCCAGCACGTCCGTTGGTGCGGCCAGGGCGAGGAGTTTTTCCCATTGGGAGTCGGAAAGACGAGGCACGGCACTGGTTCGCTTGGCAGGGTGCTCACTGACATCCGTCATGTTGTTCCTTCCGCAGGGATGGCTCTCATCCTGAGAAACGGGCTTGCAACGCGGAGCTGGTCGGTGGATTAAGCGTGCAGTGAGATTACCCGATTGAACGGGGGAATGGATGCCCCGCCGGAAACATCAGGGAGACGCTAAAGGCCGGCGTCGCCGTCGCGCACTGCGGCGAGTTCCAGGACGCGGTCCCGGCAGAGCCGCCGGCCGAGCATCAGCGCGGGAATGAAGACCGCCAGGGAGCCTCAGGTCCAGGTGCCCAAGGGCGAGTCGAAGGCCATGAGGAAGCATGCAGTCGCAACTCTCTAGAACAGCGGCCAGGGCACCGCGGGCATGTCACCGCTGGGAGCCGGAAACTGCCCGGCCGAGCGCAGCCGGGCGCAGCGCTCGGCGAGCGAGACTATTTCCTCGGCGGTAAGCAGCTTCGCCAGGTTCCGGCCCAGCTCACCCTCCAGCCCGTCGAGAACACGGTCGATGCCGGCGAGTTCCTCGGCGCTTAGGTCATCGCCGATCCAACCCCACAGCACGGTCCGCAGCTTGTGCTCGCTGTGGAAGGTGAGCCCGTGGTCCACGCCGTACCGGTGCCCGTCGCCCATGGCCAGGATGTGGTCGCCCTTGCGGTCGGCATTGTTGACCAGGACGTCGAACACCGCCATCCGCCGCAGCACCGGAGTGTTCTCGTGAATCAGGGAAACTATCCGGCCGCTGTCGTCCTGACCCTGGAGAACTTCTTTCCACCCGGTGTCCGGAGCGTCGTCCGCCGCCACCAGGTCCACCGCGGTCTGTGCCGGGTCCGTTTCCTGCCAGAGCTGCACCATGCCTTCACCGAACGGACCGTCCCGCAGCCAGGTGCGCGGCACGATGTTCCAGCCGAGAGCCTCCGACACCAGGTAGGCGGCCACCTCGCGGTGCGCCAGGCACCCGTCGGGAAAGTCCCACAGCGGCTGCTCGCCCGCGATCGGTTTGTAGACGACGGCGGCACCGCCGATGCTGCCCAGGAAGGTGGCGTTGGACGCCGTCGTGATCCGGCCGGTGAGCGTCAGCTCGGCGGCCACCAGGTCGGGCGCCGGCATCAGTTCTCGGGGAAGGTGCAGGTGTGCCCGTCGGCGTCGATCGGCTGGCCGCAGATCACGCAGATCGGACGCCCGGCGCCCACGACCTCGCGCGTGCGCTTCGTGAAGGCCCGGGCGGTGCCGACCGGCATCCGCACCCGCAGCACTTCGGAGGGATCAGCGTCGTCGTCGTCCGCGAGGAAGCCGTCGTCGTCCGGATCCACCTCCTCGAGGGGGTAGGCCTCGATGACGATCTGCGCCGTCGTCGGGTCCCAGCCCAGGCTCATCACGCCGGCGCGGAACTGTTCCTGAACCGGCTCAAGATCGTCATTGTCCACGAGTTCGATGGGCGTGCTCGCGGGAACGTGGAAGGGGTTGCCGTCGATGGTGATGAGCTGGTCGAGGATCTCGTCCATTTTCTCGGCGAGCTGGGCCGCCTGCTGCTTCTCCAGGGAGATACTGACGATCTGCTTCCCCGTTTGCACCTGCAGGTAGAACGTGCGCTGGCCCGGGATGCCGACGGTGCCGACGACGACGCGGTCAGGCCAGGCGAACTCGTGAACGGTTGTAGGCATAGGACTACTTTAGGCTCATCCGGCCCGTGGCGCCGCGTGCCCTGCGCCACCGCCGACCGGGGCATCCTCCGACGCAGTGCTGGCCGCCAGCCAGGACAGGTCCCCGGCGTCCGTGTTGGTCGCGTGGACGGTGGGGCGTCCGGGACCGTAGCGCACGATCGACACGGACGCCGGGCCCACGCTGAGGCGCTGGAACAGGTCCAGATGCATGCCGAGCGCGTCGGCGAGGACCGACTTGATGATGTCCCCGTGGCTCACCGCCACCCACACCGCCCCCGGCCCGTGCTCGGCTTCAAACGCGGCATCGTGGCGCCGGATCGCCGCCACCGACCGGGCCTGCATCGCGGCCATGGACTCGCCGCCGGGAAAGGTGACGGCGGAGGGCTGCGACTGCACCGTGGCCCACAGCTTCTCCTTCGCGAGCTCCTCGAGCGTGCGGCCCTGCCAGGAGCCGTAGCCGCACTCGGTGAGATCGTCATCGACCGGCGCATGCGGGCTGCCGGACTGGCGGTCCAGGATGAACCGGGCGGTCTGCCGGCAGCGCTCCAGCGGGCTGGACACCACGCCGACCACGGGCACGACGGCGAGCCGGTCGCCGGTCGCCGCGGCCTGGTCGCGGCCCACCTGGTCGAGGTCGACGCCGGGGGTCCGGCCGGCCAGCACGCCGGAGGCGTTCGCTGTGGTGCGGCCGTGCCGCACGAGGATTACTGTTGCCATTCCCCCAGAGTAGCCATGTGCTCGAATTTGCGCGGAGTTGAGCTGCCGGGGAGGGGAGGGGAGGGGGCGCTACCGGACGTCCTCACCCGCCCAGGCCTTCGTATAGAACTTGGGGGAATGCGAGTTCAGCAGTTCCAAATAGTCATTGGGATCCATTGCCTGCGCCGAACTTCCCGGAACCCTCTCGGCGAAGGCGGACACGCCCAGCCCCGCCTCGTGATCCTCCAGGGTGAGGCCGGCGGCTTCCAGAAGCGTGGGGTACATGTTCAGTTGGTCCAGGCCGGAGCGCAGAGTGCTGTTCTTGTCGCGGCCGGGAACCCAGATCCGATTGAAGATGGAGCGGCTGGTGTGGCCGTCCAACTGCTCGTGGAAAGCGTCCCCGGCACTCAGCTGTTTGAGGTGATCACCCATGATCACCACGGCGGTGTCGTCGAGGTACCCCTTTTCCTTCATGTGGTTCACGAATCCGGCCACCTGGGCCATGGAGCAGGAGAACACCGAGATGTCAGTGTTCTGCGTATCCACGTTGCAGTAGTCGAAGACGTGCGCCGGCTTATGGGTGTCCAGCGTCAGCAGGGAGAGGTTGAACGGCTGGCCCGTCTTCTCCGCCTCGGCGTGCAGCAGGTCGATCTTATCCTTGGCATGGGCCATCAGTCGTTCGTCGCTCAGGCCCCAGTCGCTGCGGAAACTCTCCTCCGGTTCACCGGCGGAGCGCCAGTCGGCGAGGCCCTTCTGCTCGGAGTAGCCGTGGCCTCTCAGGAAGATGTCCTTAGCCGCGAAGGCGGAATTGGCGCCGCCCAGGAAGACGCTGGTGTAGCCGTGGTCGGCCAGAACATCGCCGAGGCAGGTGGCCCCGCCCAGATAAGTGCTGACGCCTACACCTACCTCGCCGGAACCGTCGTTCGGCTCCGGTCCGGTGCCCTTCAGCGGTACGCCGCACTGTGTGGAGACGACGCCGGCCATGGTCCAGCCTCCGCCCTGAAACTGCTGGAGCCCCTCCGTGCTCTGCCAGCCCTCCGAGGCCGGAGTGGCTTCCTTGAGGGGGGCGAACGCGTCCTTTTCGAAGAGTTGGTCGTCCCCCAGCGTTGCCTCACCGGACTCCAGATAGATGACCACCAGGTTGCGCTTGTGCTCGCCGTCGGTGACGGTCGGCTCCACGTAGTAGTCGGCGAGGTCATAGTCGGAGTTGGCCGCCTTGATGTAATCCGCCACCCCAACCGTGGTGGAAAAGGCGGTAACGCCGCCGATGACCAGCGCGGACACCAAGACGGCGGAGATGGTGCGCCGAATCCACTGCGGACGGCGGGGCTCCCCGCGGTTCTTCCGGCGCTTGCGGCGTCGGAAGAACTGCCACAGGGCAATCAGGGCGGTGATGACCACAGGAGCAACACCGATGCCCAGGATGCCCGCCCAGACAACGGATCCACCTCCGCCTTCCGTTTCCACGGAAACGAGGTTGAGCATCATCTGGCTCACGGAGATCTCGCCCCAATAGAATTGGATGCCCGCGGCGGCGATGAGCAGGGCAAGGCCGGCCCAGATCAGGACGTATAACAGAATCCGTCCCAGGACCACGCCGGCCTTTCGGGCCGCGCGCAGAACCGGGCCTGACGCGGCAACACCTCGCGTTCGCCGCGTTTCGCCGTGCATCTTGACACCAAACCGTTCTTTTGAGAGGGAAATAGTTCTGCGGGAAGAATAGTGCCGTCAGGCTACCTGATCAAATGCCTGGTTTCAGACGGCCGGGACTTCGGGAAGGCGCCGGTGTCGCCGTCGCGCACCGCTGCGAGCTCCAGGACGCGGTCACGGCAGAGCCGCCAGCCGAGCATCAGCGCTGGGATGATGATCACCAGGGAGGCGATGGTCCAGGTGCCCACGGGCGAGTCGAAGGCCATGAGGATCAGCACGGCGAGAAGGAACGCGAGCGTGATCCAGCCGCTGACCGGAGCGCCGGGCATCCGGAAGGACGGACGCGCCAGTTCGCCGCGCTTGGCCCGCCGCGTCAGCTCCATCTGGCAGAGGACGATCATGGCCCAGGTGCTGATGATCCCCAGCGACGCGACGTTCAGGACAATCTCGAAGGCCTGGGCAGGAACGACGGCGTTGAGGACGACGCCGAGCAGGGCAACGGCCGCGGTCAGCGCGATGCCGCCGTACGGGACGCCCGCCTTGTTCATCCGCCCGGCGAACTTCGGCGCGGAGCCGGCCAATGACATGGAGCGCATGGTGCGGCCGGTGGAATACAGGCCGGCATTGAGCGAGGACAGGGCGGCGGTCAGGACCACCAGGTTCATGATGGCGTCCACGCCGCCCACCCCGATGGAGCCGAAGAACGTGACGAACGGGCTTTCGCCTGCCTTGTAGGAGCTGTACGGCAGCAGCAGCGAGAGCAGGACGAGCGTGCCGACGTAGAACACGGCAATGCGCACGATCACGGTGTTGATGGCCCGGGGCATGATCTTTTCCGGATGCTCGGTCTCGCCCGCGGCGGTGCCGATGAGCTCGATCGAGGCGTAGGCGAAGACAACGCCCTGCATGACGACGACGGCGGGCAGCAAGCCGTTGGGGAACATGCCGCCGTTGCCGGAGATGAGGCTGAAACCGACCTCCTGGCCGTCCACCGGGGTGCCGAAGATGACGAAGCAGATGCCCACGATCAGGAAGGTAACCAGGGCCACCACCTTGATCAGCGCGAACCAGAACTCGAGCTCCCCGAACACCTTTACGCTGATGAGGTTCAGGCCCAGGACCAGAAGGAGGGCGGCCAGGGCCCAGATCCACTGCGGCACGTCAGCGATCGGCGGCCAGTACTTCCGGAAGAAGTTCATGTACAGCGCGACGGCGGTGATGTCGACGATCGCGGTCATGGCCCAGTTCAGCCAGTACATCCAGCCTGTGACGAAGGCTGCCTTCTCGCCGAAGAACTCGCGCGCATAGGAAACGAAGGATCCGGAGGAGGGCCGGTGCATGATCAGTTCGCCGAGGGCCCGGAGAATCATGAAGGCAAAAAAACCGCAGACGGCGTAACTGAGGACGAGCGCCGGGCCCGCCGTGGCCAGCCGGCCGCCGGCACCCATGAAGAGCCCGGTGCCGATGGCGCCGCCGATCGCAATCATCTGGACCTGCCGGGGTTTGAGGCCCTTGTGGTAGCCCTCGTCCTCGCGGTGAAGGCTGGCCTCGGAGGCGGAGGAACGCGCCGGGATCGCACGCTCGGAGAGGGCCTGCTGCTGTGTCATGAGTGGTCCTTTACTTGCTCAGCTTTGCGAGGCCGCGGGCTGAAGAGTTCAGTGGCTGCTCGCCGGTGGGCAGCCCAGGTTCGGGTACGAGTTTCGGGCCTCTTCAGCATTTCCTGCTTCGACGGCGGTCACGGTGTCCCGCTATTCGGCTGTCTGACAGGTTCACGCATTGACTTTGGCACGGGCCACAGGCCAGCGTCAAAGCGCGGGGCATAGAGCCGCCGGCGTTAAAAAGCTGGGCCATCCCCGCGGGGGTGGCCCAGCTCGGTTCAGCCGGTTTCTACTTCTGGTCGTCGTCTTTGTTCCCGTCGACGGCGTCCTTTGCCTTGTCTTTGGCTTGGTCAACCTTCTCCGGGTTGTCCTTTGCCGCGTCCTTCGCCTTGTCTGCCATGCCACCCAGATCTGCCATGGAACTCTGCCTTCCTCTCTGCGGTCCGCGGCCCACGCGCCGGCGGCCTCGGTTTGATACCCCCATCCTGCGCCACGCCCAACGCTTTGTGACCCACCTGCACCGACTTTTTTCGCGGCAGGGGGCGTTGGACGGCAGGGAGCTGGTGCCCGCACACCAAGCAAGTAGGCCGGTGCCGGAAGCCTTGCGGTACGAGGAATATTAATGCCGAATTACGGCGGCGGAAGCGCGTCTGCTGGTGCATGATGTGGCCTTTATGACGCTTCTCAAGCACAGGAGAACGTGATGGATCAAAATTCCGACATAGAACAGCGCGCCCGCGCCATTGTCATTGCCCGCACCGTCTACAAAGCCGTACTTGTGGTGTGGGCGTTAGCCATGGCGGGAATGCTGTTTATCTGGTGGGCGACGACGCCGGACGGCTATTTCTGGCCCGTCTGGCCAATTCTGGGATTGGGTGCGGCGGCCATCGTGTGGGGGCTGGCGCTTTACCGCAAGTTCCCCTTCCGGATACGGGAGGACAAGGTGGCCCGCGAGGTGAAGCGGCTGCGCGAGTCGAACTAGCGGTGAACGGCGGCTCGAGCCGATCCCCGGCACCGAAGTACGCTGGAGGAATGCGCAAAGAAACCCTCTGGGAAGCCAAAAAACGTTCCTCCCCCGGCCACTCCGCCTGGTACATCGCCCGGTTTCAGCAAATGCGGGAGCAGGGCGCTGACCTGCACGGCGAGGCCCGGCTGATCGACGCGCTGGTTCCCCGCGGCGCCCGGATCCTCGACGCCGGCTGCGGCCCGGGCCGGGTGGGCGGCGAGCTGGCTGCCCGCGGGCACGACGTCGTCGGCGTCGACATTGATCCCGAACTCATCGACGCCGCCCAGCAGGACTTTCCCGACGTGCCCTGGCTGGTGGCGGACCTCGCTGAGCTGGACCTGCCGGCGGCCGGCATTGCCGAGCCGTTCGACGCGATTGTCTGCGCGGGCAACGTGCTGACGTTCGTCGCTCCCGGAACCCATCAGGAAGTCCTGACCCGGCTGCGGAAGCATCTGGCCGACGGCGGCCGTCTGGTTACGGGGTTCGGCGCCGGCCGCGGCTACGACTTCGGACAGTTCCTGGAAGACGCGTCCGCCGCCGGTCTGGAATGCCAGCAGAAATTCTCCACCTGGGACCTTCGCCCGTTCGCTCCGGACTCCGACTTCCTGGTGGCCGTGCTGGGACGCCCGCAGGCCGCCTAGATCACGTTGCTGATCCCGGACGGGATGATCTGCGCGCAGCTCGGTGACGTGCAGGCGGGGTGCGCCAATTCCGTGATCCGGTTCACGTCCTCGGGAATAGAACGCGGAGCCTGCTTCTTCTAGTCCTCATGAAAGCAATCGTGTACTCCGCCGCTGGCGATTCCTCCGTCCTCAATCTCGTCGACCGCGAGGCCGCTGCTCCCGGTCCGGGCGAAGTGCGGGTCCGCATCGTCGCCTCGGGCGTGAACCCCACCGATTGGAAGGCGCGCGCCAGCCGCGTGCCCTTTCCCGAGATGGTGCCGAACCAGGACGGTGCCGGAGTGGTCGACGCGGTGGGCGACGGCGTCACCGGCCCGCAGGTGGGCGACCGGGTCTGGGTGTACCTCGCGGCTCACGGCCGCCCCACCGGGACCGCCCAGGAGTTCGCGGTTCTCCCCGCCGACCGGGCGGTGCCGCTTCCGGAAGGCATCGGTTTTGACGTCGCCGCCAGCCTCGGCGTTCCCGCGATGACCGCGCACCGCGCCCTGACCGTTCATGAGTTCGGGCCGTCCCGGCTTGCCCCCGACGCACTTGTCGGACGCATGGTCCTCGTTCAGGGCGGCGCGGGCGCCGTCGGGCACGCCGCCATCCAGTTCGCCGTCTGGGCGGGCGCCACCGTCATCGCGACGGTCAGCAGCGATGCGAAGGAGAAGCTCGCCCGCGCCGCCGGGGCGCACCATGTGGTCCGCTATCCCGACGACGCGCTCGCCGACCGCATCCGCGAGATCGCCCCGGACGGCGTCGACCAGATCGTCGAGGTGGCTCCGGCGCAGAACGCGGCACTCGACGTCGCCGTGATCGCCAATCACGGCAGCATCGCCTACTACGCGAACAACAACGGCGACGACTTCACGGTGCCGATCATCGCGAGCTTCGCGAAGAACGTCCGCTGGCAGGGCGTGCTTGTTTACACGGTGGGAGCGGAGGCGCACCGTGCGGCCGCTGAAGACATCACTGCCGCGCTGCGGGACGGCGCCCTGCCCGTGGGGGAGTCCGCCGGGCTTCCCCTCACCTGGTTCCCCCTCGAAGAGACCGCAGCCGCGCACGACGCCGTGGAGCACGGCACCACCGGCAAGATCCTCATCCGCGTTTCCGACGAGACTGCCTGAGGACGATCGCCTGATCTGAACCTGATTAGGCCGCGGAGCTGTGGACCTGCTGTTGTCCATCCGGTCAGTAAACGGACCTGGGTGTGACCGTGAGATCGATCCCCGCGCCGTGACCCAGCAGGTCTTTGAAGAATTCAGGTACGTCCACATGGCCTTTCCACCGGGCTGTGGTGGGGTCGGTGTCCGTCAGGAAATCCTCCTCCCCGGGATTCCAGTCCCTGAGTGTGGAGGGAATGGAGCTGTTCCAGGCGGCCCACGCACGGGGCAGGGCTTGGCCGGGGGAGGGCGGCTCAATGTCTATGAGCAGGGTGTCTTGCCAGTCTTCCGTTTGTTCCAAGTGGTCGGTGAAGAAAAAATGTCCCTCTCGTTCCCAGATGGACATCAGCCGCAGTTTGAGTGCATGGCGAAGCGTTGGGACTTTCCTGCCGTCGACCAGGGGCCGCGGCGCATTTGAAGAAAGGAAGGTCGTGAGCAGAGGAACCGGTGAGTCAATCGGGTCACCTTCCTTCCAATGCTCGATCTGGACGGGGCAGAAGTGAGCTGCGCTTTGTTCGTGGACCAGCACCGGAAGGCCCCGGATGGCCAGACCAACATCCAGCTGGAACTCGACTTCCGGCGGGTCTGCCCTGCCGACGGTGAAACCGACGAGTCCCACCTCAACCTTGAGATCGCCGAAGAGAAACCGCTGCAGATTTTGGTATCCCTCTTCCGAATTGACGATGCCGTAACGTCCGCTGTGGCTCCGGTGCACCACTGCCAGCGGTGCGTTCTGGACTGCGGCGTTGTCAATTTGCACCAGGCCGTCGCTGCGGGCGCCCACGGCTTTTGACGACAGCCCCATTGCGACGTCGTAGTCCTCAGGGTTCGACCCAACCAGGCAAAACAGGTTTTCGGCGGGGAATCCGCCGGCCGGCATGACGGTTCCCTTGAATGCCTCCCGTGTCAGCTCGCCCCTTTGAGCGTGCGGAGTGAGGTAGTCATACATCCGGTCCGGTCCGAAGATGTCCGCCCCGTGGAGGCCCGTGGCATCGCGGAGGCGTTCCAGCAGCCCGAAACCCAAGGCGAAGTTAATTCCGCCGTGAGGTGTCGCGTAGGTAAAGACCCGGGCTACATATTCGGTGCCTGCGGCGGGGTCGATCCCGCCGCTGTCGTCGGCGCTGCTTTCCGGGATAACGCGCTGCAGCATGCAGCGGCAGATGAGTCCTCCCATGGAGTGTGCAACCAGGAACACCTTGGGCGCCCCGGTTTTCTCCCGTACCAGTTTGACCAGCGTGAACAGGCTCGCGGCAGCTTCCTCGAGGCTGAAGTTCTCCGGGTTGTCAGCAAAAGTGGTGGCGGCCTCGTCGTAGAAGCGGTGGATCCACACAGAAGCGGGGTTTAGGCTTCCCGCCTCCGCGCTGTTCAGAAAAGTCCACTGGTCCCCGTGGACCGGAACGTCATAGTTGTGGTCGCTGATCAAGCGCAGCATGGGGGATTCGAACTGGTGAAACTTCGCGTGTCCGCTGCCGTCAGCGCGGACGTGGACGGAACCCTGGCTGAAGCCGTAGAAGGGGTCATCTACGGCATCGTTAATGCCTGAACCTGTACCGGCAAACCCGCGGACGTAGATTACGGGGAGCCGGCCGTCATCGCCGGGAGAGTTCATTGTAGGTTCCTTCGTGGAGGGCAAATCCGCGGTAAGGAAAAGACTCCGCACAGGCCGTTACGCGGGCGTTACTGGCGAGGTTGGACTGCCTTGCCGCCAGGGAGCGCCGTTTGAGGGCAGATGCTCGGTCCTCCTGAGTCCGTGGCCTGTCAACGAATCAGTAATGAGCCCTTTGATGGATGCGGCCGGACCAATGCCAAAATCGGATTCAAGTTGTTTCCGGTACCGTTCGTAGGCGCGAAGCGCCGCAGCAGGATTGCCCTGCTGCATCTGGGCGGTGAGAAGCAGGCGCACGGCGTTTTCGTGCAGGGGTTCGATTTCCACCGCCATTGCTGCGGCCGCTTCGGCGAGTAGCGGATTGCCCCGCTCCAGTGAGCGTTCCGCAAACAAAAGGAAAGCACTGAGACGGTCTTGCGTCAGTCGAACCTGTGCGGAGACCACCCAATCCTCGTACCAGCCCGGCAGGAGCTCCGCATCCCGCAATTCGCGCAAATACACTGAGGCATTGGCATCCTGTTGGTCGTCGTGCAGCGCACGAATGGCCGCCTGAACCCGGTGAAGGTCGATCTCAACACGGGTGCTGATGGACAGCAGCCGGCCGTCATTGACGATCAAGCCGGGCACCTGCCGGGACGCCACGTGAATGCTGACCCTCAGGCTTTCCAAGGCCTTCGACTCCGGGCACTCGGGCCAGAGCAGTCCAATGAGGTAGCTCCGCAGACACGGTCCGCGGATGGCGAGCGCGGTGATGAGGCGTTGCTGGCGGCTGGCGACGTGAACAACCGCCCCATCCCGGCGAAGGCGCCAGATTCGCACCACATCCAGTTTCAATTCTGCATTTTCGTCGTAATCCATGGGAACCCGATTCGGTTCGATCACGTGTGCTGCAGCTGGTAGCACGAGGATCTCCAACGCCCTGCATCCTGTCAACGAACAGCCGACGGTTTCGAGCCCGGAGTTGCCGGATGTCCCTTCACCGGCTGACGGTGCCGCTGATCTCCCGGGAATCGGGCTTACTTGACGCCGAAGTCGAAGCCACCTTGCTGATGGTGCCCAAACCGTTCCCTCAGGAAGTTGCCCGTGCTGGTCAGCTCCGCCGAAGTATGGCGGTGCCGGCTGGCGTGCAGGGACTCGGCTTGTCCGGAGAGGAGCTGGAGTTGCTCGACCAATTCCTCGTTGGGTGTTCTTCCGTTCGGCTGCCGGTTGTCCAGCATGCCGGGCGGGATGGCCAGGTAACCCTGAAGCACGGCCGGCAGGTACTCACGCACTATGGCTGCAAGCTCGTACTCAAACGCGGCATCGGCCAGCGGCTGCCGCGCTTCCGCGTCGATCACCGCGTCCAGCGTCTGGCAGGTTTCCAGGACAGCGACGTACGACTCAGCGGGAAGCCGGTTCTTGTTCTGCTTGGCGAGCGAGGCTACCCACGCCAACGCCGGTGACAGGTCCGCCGTTGGCGGAGTGATCGATGCCGCTGCCGGTGTCGGCTGGTAGGCGGGCGTCCTCGGCGGATGCGGCTGGGTAATAACCTCAGGCTGCTGCCCCCGAACCCTCCGATGCAGCCACAGATCTCGAAGCATGTAGGACCGCATTGCTGACACGGGCCAGATCCCGAGGACGGCAAAGGCCGACAGGGTGGCGAAGGCGCCGTCGCCTCCCACGGCCGAGATGGCAACAAGGAAGACGGCGATGTAGGCGGCCCCCTCGAGGATCACCTTCCTGTTCTTCCTGCGCACCCCGATCATGAGCACCAAGAGAGGGAGGAAAGGAAAAAAGAAGAGGGCAACTGCGACCTTGAAGACATTGCCCACGGTGAGACGTGACATCGTTATCCTCTCGGGGGATGAGCGGTGGCAGCGTCAGAGGAATGGCTCCGCTCCAGCTGTAGCTTGGCACGGCTGACCTGCCCCTGAAGGACCTGCACCGTCTGCTTCATCGACTGGGCCGCTTCGGCCTTGTACCGGTCAACCTCATCCATGGCTTGGAACACGTTGTCGAACGCCTGTTGCAGCTTGGCGGGATCTATGGCGCTCCTGGCGGCGTTCTGATGAATGGCAGCGCCCTGGGAACGGAGCAGTTCGGAAGTCGAGACGATCATGTCCGCGGTGGTCGAATTGAGGGCATCGATCTGGGCCAGCACAATCTTTTGCTGTGCCAGCGCCTGCGCAACGATCACGGCGACCCGCAATGCCGCCAAGGTGGTGCCGAGCGCCCGATCCACGCCCTTGATCAGCTCTGAGTTGTTCTTCTTGATCACATCAAGAGCCAGGTAACCCTGAATGGAGACCGCCATCTGGGTCATGAGGTCCTGGTGGCGCTGGCGGACGTAGAAGAGGGCATCAGCCTCCAGGGTGGCGGCATCATCCATTTTGCCCTGGCCGCGGAGGTCGATGATGCGTTGCTCGAGCCCATTTCCCAGATGATTGGCGAGCACGGCATAGTTCGCAAGCTGACCCATCGCCGCCCACAGGGCGTCACGCTCCGTCTGGATGGCAGCGTTGTCCTGCCGGAGGTCGTCCTGCCCACCCTTGAGTGCCTTGGTGATGGCGTTGAGCTGTTCCTGCGCAGACTCGTACTTCAGGAAATAGCGCTGGATGGCGCTGCCTCCGGGGAGGAACCTCAGGAGACGCTTCGTTCCGGTCAGGTCATGGCGCTTTGGATCCAGCTCCGTCACGATCTGCCGCAGTTCCACCAGCGTGTTGCCGGTGCGGGACGCAGGATCAGCGCCGGTCGCCGCGAGAGCAGCCGCGGGCCTGGTCAGCATGCGGTTGGATGCGGTGCTTGCCTGCTGCATCGTGTCCTCGCCCAACCGGGTCAGCTGCGCCAACTTCGTCTGGAACTCCGGGCTCTGCAGCGGGGTGGCCAGCAGGTCGCCAAGGAATCTTTTGGCGGTCTCAGCGTGTTTCTGCTGCGCTTCGGAATCCACCAGGATCATGCCGCCGACCTTCTCCGGATTATGGACCGTCACCTCGACCACGGGCTTTGGGGGCTCCAATACCAGGGGACTTTCCACCTCGGAGTACTGGGCATTGCTGAGGTCAAGCGGGTTAGACATCTTTTGCTCCTTGAATTCCGGCTGGGTTGCAGTCTAACCGTGCCGCCTAACGATCCTGCGTTAGGCGGTAATGAATTGTTTGCCGGATTCAAACGAGGATGCCGGCCCGTCACTTAATAGGCGTCGTTCAGGAATCGTGCGGCGTAAGCCGTCACCAACCGCCGCGCGTCGGCGTGTGTCCCTTGCGGGCGTCAGCGGGCATCGCCATTTCGGCCCGCAGGCCCAGAAGCCGGATGGGGCGGCCGGCTTCGATCGCGCCCGCGAGGTCCAGCGCCCGCGCGAGGATTTCGTTCCGGTCGAAGGTCTCGGGAATCTTCCTCGCATGCGTCTTCGTCGTGAACGGTGCGTACCGGACCTTGAGGGTCAGCCCGATCACGGGCCGTCCTTCAGCCACGACATCCTCCAGGACGCGCGCCGTCAGTTCCCGCACGGCGTCGTGCACCTGGTCCGGCTCGGTGAGGTCGCGCTGAAAGGTGGTCTCGCGGCTGTGCCCGCGGGCAACCCACGGAGTGTCGTCCACAACGCTGGCGCCGTCCCCGCGCCCGAGCTCCGCGTACCAAGGCCCCATTTTCGGGCCGAACTCCGGGACCAGATTCGAGGGATCGGACGCTGCCAGTTCGGCGACGGTGGTAATGCCGAGCTTGGCCAGCCGGCCCGACACCTTGGCTCCGACGCCCCACAGATCCCTGGTGGGCCGCTCGCCCATGACGTCGAGCCAGTTTCCGGCGGTGAGGCGGAAAACGCCGGCCGGCTTGCCGAAATCGGTGGCGTTTTTGGCCCGGACAAGAGTGTCTCCGATGCCCACGCTGCAGTGCAGCCGCGTCTGCTCGAACACGGCGGCCTGCAGCTGCCGGGCATAGGCTTCCGGATCCTCCGTCTCGGTGCCGACAAAGGCTTCATCCCACCCCAACACCTGTACGACGGCGCCGGGCTGGCTTTGCAGGGTTGCCATCACCGTTTCAGACGCTGCGAGGTATTCCTCGGCATCGACGGGAAGGATCACGGCGTCGGGCACTTTTCGGGCGGCGATGCGCAGGGGCATGCCGGAACCCACGCCGAACGCCCGGGCTTCGTAGGAAGCGGTGGACACCACGGCCCGCTCCGTGGGGTCGCCCCTGCCGCCGACAATGATCGGCTTGCCCGCCAGCTCCGGGCGCCGGAGCACTTCGACCGCCGCGATGAACTGGTCGAGATCGACATGAAGCACCCAGGGGATTCCGCTCACGCGACCAGTCTGCCCCAACGTCCCGGACAAGCGCCACACTGCAGCGCATCGCCCCAATTCGCGCATATCATCGGATGCCGTTGACTTATCGATGAGAGGATCGTCATGGAACCAGGAATGCTGCTTCTTATCGTCATCGCAGCAACGACCATATTTGTTTTGGCGGTTGTCTTCCTCCTGCGCAGATTCAAGAAAATCAACGCGGAAAAATACCCGCCGGCGACCGAAGGCAGGAAATTTGAGATTCGACCACCACAATGAGCCGCCGACGGTCTTCGAGCGTTAAGCGAGCAGGTCCGGCCCGTCGCGGGAGGGTTACCTGGCGTCCCGGGGCGACTACGCAGCCGGCGGTTTGCCATCTCCGCCAGCCGCTTTTGCACCTCGCGTTGTGCGCCATGACTGGTGCCGTGATGCTGGTTGGCACGACTTGCTCAATCCGTCGTCAGCGCACTTGTCCTGCCCAGCCAGCGGATGTTGGCAGGGCCACCATCGGAGACCTTTGAGGCCTTCCATTTCTCTCGCTCTGGTCGGCAAAAGCCGTAAGGGAGGAACACCCTCATGAACAGTTCCAACGCCCCGGATCACGCCCCGGATAGCAACGTCCCGGACGGCAACGCCCCGGACACCATCGTGCTGGTCCACGGACTCTGGGTCACACCGCGCAGCTGGGAGGGGTGGAAAGCCCACTATGAGGCGCAGGGCTTCACCGTTCTCACGCCAGCCTATCCGGGCTTCGAAATCGAGGTCGAGGCGCTGCGGAACAACCCCGACGTCATCGCGGACCTCACCGTCCCGGAAACGGTGGATCACCTCGCGGGCATTGTCGAGTCGCTGCCCAAGCCGCCCATCATCATGGGCCACTCCTTCGGCGGGCTTCTGACGCAACTCCTGCTGGCCCGCGGCCTGGGCGCCGCCGGTGCGGCCATCAACGCGGCCCCGACCGAGGGCGTCCGGGTCACCCCGCTGTCCCAAGCCCGCTCCCTCTTCCCTGCCCTGAAGAACCCCGCCACCTTCCACAAGGCCGTCGGGTTCACCCCGGAGGAATGGCACTACGCCTTCACGAACACCCTCAGCCGGGAGGAATCCGACGCCGCCTACGAGCGGTACGCCATCGCTGCTCCGGGGCACTGGGTCTGGGCCTACGGACTCCTTGCCAATTTCCAGCCCGGGCACCAGGAGACGTGGGTGGATTACTCCGTCGACAGGGCGCCGCTGCTGTTCATCGGGGGCAGCGAAGACCACATCATGCCCCCTTCGGTCAACAGGTCCAACGCCAAGCACTGGGCCAAGTCCCCGGCCCTCACGGAGTACCACGAGTTTGAAGGCCGCGCCCATTGGACGTGCGCCGAGCCGGGATGGGAAGACGTTGCCGACTATGCCCTGGACTGGACGCTAACCCACGCGCGGCCGCAGCCTTCCTGACCGCCCCGATCAGGAAAGCAGCTCCGGATGATGCAGCTTGGCCACCTGGGGATGGGCCCGCAGCCAGCCCTTAAGGACATTGGAGCCGTAGGACGCCAGCATCGGGTTCTGCGGGTCATCGGAGATGCCGCGTGACTGCGCCGCCAGATGCTCGGGCAGCTGCACCGGATCAATGACCGCGTCCAGGCGCGGGGACCAGAAAAACGGAACGGCGTAGCGGTCCACGCCGGGAGCCGGTGCCTGCACACGGTGGATGGTGGCGGAGAGGTAGCCCTGGGTGGCGACTTCGAGCATTTCTCCGAGGTTGACCACTAGCGCTCCGGGGATCGGCTCCACCGGAATCCAGGTGTCGGACTCGTGCGGGCGGACCTCCAGCCCGCCCACGGAATCCTGCAGCAGCAGGGTCACGAAGCCGTAATCGGCGTGCGAGCCCACGCCGTGGCTGCCGGGTTCCTGAACCTCACCGCCCACATAGTGCGCGAGCTTGGCCATCCAGGCCGGGGTGCCTTCGAACGGCTCGGCGAAGTGGTCCTCGGGAAGTTCGAGGGAGACGGCGATGGCGCTGAGCAGCTCCGCGCCGACCCCGGACATCAGTTCCGCCCACTCCATCGACGTCTGCCGCAACTCGGGCAGCACCTCGTCGGGGAACAGATTGGGGCCCTGGACCAGCCAGAAGGGCTGATCGGCCGGGTAATTTTCCACGGCGGCACGTTCCGGCCCGAAGTCCACCATCTCGCGGGCATCCGGGCGCCCCTGGGTCAGCTCGGTGCCCAGCCGGGTGTAGCCGCGGAAGTGCGGTGACTTCCGGTTGTCCAGCTCCAGCCGTGTCTCCAGCGGCAGGTCGAAAAAGCGTTTGGTGACGTCGAACAGCTGGTCCACCTTTGCCTCGCCGGCGCCGTAGCCGACCAGCTGAAAGAAACCGATCCGGTGGGTAGCGTCACGCAGTGCGGCAATGAATTCGGCGTTGAAGGAACCGTCGGCATTGCGGGCAGTGCTCAGGTCCAAAACAGGAATCGATGTGGGGATCGCAGTCATGGTGCGAAGTTATCACCGTCTGCTGTCAACCGGGCAGCGAATATTACGTCCCGCCCATCGTAGGCGCTCCTGACCTGCGGCTTTATCGGTCAAAGCAACACGGTCCGCGTAACACCGCGTCTTGCGGCGACACCTGCGCTGTTGCTCCCTGCCCTGCAGTCGTACCGGATCACGGGAAGAAAATCGCGATCAACAGGGCAAGGATGAACGTGGTGTAGGCGAAGGCAACGTAGGCCTGGCCGGTCACGGCGTTGCGGGCCCGGGTGGTCAGGACGTTGATGTCAGAGGAGGAAAACGTCGTGGCGATCTGCGCGGAAAGGTAGTAGTAGTCGGCGAAAACCGCCCCCGAAGCCTGGCCGGGCAGGTCGAAGGCGTCCTCGGTGCTGTTCAGCCGCGCGTAATGCACGGCGTAGGTCGAGACGGTCACCAGCCAGGCGCTGAGCACCACGAAAGCGGTCAGCCCGTTCGCCAGCACGCTGGTGATCAGCCCGGGAAGGAGGAGGTCCAGGGCGACGGCGACAGTCGCCAGGATTGACGCCTGCACGTTGACGGTCGGCAGCCGGCCCGTACGGGTCGCGGTCGCCCGCAGCCAGGAGTGCAGCGTGGCAGCGTCCGCCGCGGCGAAAACCCGGTGGGTCAGGATAAGCCAGACGGCTGAATAGGCGATCCAGAACACGAAGGCGGTCAGCGCCACGGTATTCAGGGTGACCCGGACCGGGACAAGAGCCGAATATGCCACAAGGGCCGCCGCACTGGCCGGCAGGGCGGCCGCCAGGGCGCTGAGGCTCCGGCGGCGGTCGCCGGCGAGGGCCGGCACGCCCGGGGGAGGCTGATCCGTCATAGCCGTGATGCTAGCCCACGGTTCCGGTCATGGCCCCAGCCCTAATGACTTCAATTAGGTTACGAAATTGTGCGCTAATCGCACGGATATGGTCTGATGATCTAGGTCAGTTTTAGGTAAGCCTTACCTTCCGAGCGATAGGAACGACGTTGTCCGACTCCCACACCCCGCGGGGAACCACCCGCCGCAGCCTTCTCGGCGGAGCCGGCCTCGGCTTCCTCGCCCTCGCTCTTGGCGCCTGCTCCTCCCGCGAAACCGTCGCCGCGGCCGGTGGAGCCGCCGGGTCAAAAGGCTTCACCGTGACTGACATGCGCGGCGTGCAGGTGTCCTTTGACGCCCCGGTGCAGCGGATCGCCACCACGGTCATTCCCTCGCCGTCGATGCTTGCCGCCGTGGACGGCGGTTATGGCCGCATCGTGGGAATCAACGAATCGACAGTCCAGGCCAACCGGCAGGGCCTGTTCGGGGAGATGTATCCGGAGTCGAAGACCACCACCACCGTTTCGCCGTCCAGCTTCACCCCGAACATTGAAACGCTCACCGCCCTGGATCCCGACGTCGTGTTCCAGTGGGCGGACCAGGGCGACGGGCTGGTGGAGCCGCTGGAAACCGCCGGCTTCAAGACCGTCTGCCTGCTCTACGGCACGCAGGAATACCTGGAAACCTGGGTGGGCCTGTTTGCCACGATCCTGGGTAAGCCGGAGCGCGGCACGGAGATCGTGGACTGGATGCACACCGAGATCGAACGGCTGCAGCGGGAACTGTCCTCCGTCACCACTCCCGTCCGCGTGGTCCACCTGGGCCAGTCCGGCGACGGCTATTCGGCCTCGAACAAGACCGCCTACATGCACTACTGGATGGAACTGGCCGGCGGGCAGAACATGGCCGCCGACAACATCTCCGCCGAGAACGTGGTCAGCGCCGAGCAGCTCATCGAGTGGGATCCCGAGGTCATTACGCTGGGCGGCTTTGATGCCCGCACGCCGGCCGAGGTGTACGCCGACAAGTCGCTGGCCTCCGTGTCCGCGGTGCGCAACCGCCGGGTCTACAAGGCTCCGCTGGGCGGCTACCGCTGGGAAGTGCCGTGTGCCGAGTCGCCGCTGATGTGGCAGTGGGCAGCCGAGCTGTTCCATCCCGAGCTCACCCAGCACAACCTCCGCGCGGCCATTGCGGAGAAGATCTCCTACCTCTACGGCTACGAGATTTCCGAGGCCCAGATCGATGCCGCCCTCCGGCTGGACCTGAACAGCGCAAGCGCCGGCTATGACGTCTTCAGTGCCTGAGGCGGACACCGGCACGACGACGACGACGACGGTGACGACGGCGGCCCGGCCGGCGGCCCGCAGCCACCGGCTGGCCCTGCTGCTGTGCGTCCTGATCCTCCTCGCGGTGGCCCTGGTCTCCATGGCCGCCGGCCGGTACTGGGTTCCGCCGAATGAAATCCTGCGCATCCTGGCCAACGAAGCCACCGCACTCTTCGGCGCCGGAGGCGGCGAGGGGCTCCTGCGCCGGACCTGGACCGACCAGGAAGCCACAGTGGTCCTTGACGTGCGCCTGCCGCGCGTCCTGCTGGCCTTCCTGGTGGGCGGCGCCCTGTCGCTGGGCGGCGCCTGCCTGCAGGCCCTGTTCCGCAACCCGCTGGTCAGCCCGGACATCATCGGCGTCACCGCGGGAGCCTCCTTCGGCGGCGTGCTGGTGCTGACCCTCGGCCTCTCCGGCGGCTGGATGGTGGGCGGTGCGTTCGGCTTCGGCCTGGCCGCGCTTGCCGTCGTGCTGGCGCTCGGACGGATGGGCGGCGCCGGCGGACCGATGCTGATGATCGTCCTCGGCGGAATCGTCGTGGCGGCGTTCTTCAACGCACTGGTCTCCTTCATCACCTACACCGCCGACCCGTACTCCGAACTGCCCTCGATCGTGCACTGGCTGCTCGGTTCCATTGCCGCCGCCAGCTACACAAAGGTCCTCACCGCTCTCGTTCCCGTGGCGATCGGCGGAGCCGTGGTGCTGGCGATGCGCTGGCGCCTCAATGTCCTCTCGCTGGGCGACGACGACGCCGCGGCGCTGGGCGTCAATCCGCAGCGGTCCCGCGTGGTGCTGCTGTGCGCCGTCGCGCTGATGACCGCGGGAACCGTCGCGGTGGCCGGCGCCGTCGGCTGGGTGGGGCTGGTGGTTCCGCACCTGGCCCGGCTCTGGGTCGGCCCGGATCACCGCGTGCTGCTGCCGGCGTCGCTGCTGCTCGGCGGCACCTACCTGATGCTCATCGATACCCTCAGCCGTTCGCTCAGCAGCAGCGAACTGCCGCTGGGCATCCTCACCGCCATCATCGGCGCCCCGGTGTTCGTGGCGTTGCTGGCCCGTTCCCAGAAGAGAGGCGCAGTGCAATGACCGTCGCTGCCGCATCCACCGCCCCCGAGCCGCTGATGCAGGCCACCGGCCTGGGCTTCCGCTACTCGCGGCTCCGGCCCTGGCTGTTCCGGAACCTGGCGTTCAGCTTGGAACGGGGCGAGATCCTCTCCATCCTCGGGCCCAACGCCCGCGGCAAAACCACCCTGCTCAAATGCCTGTCCGGACTGCTCACCGCCCGCGAGGGGCAGCTCACCAGCGGCACCACCATTGGCTACGTCCCGCAGGACCACGGGGCCGGCGGCACGTCCTTCACCGTTGCCGAGATGGTGCTCATGGGCCGTAGCCGGCACCTGCGCGCCTACCAGACACCGCGCCGGGAGGATCATGACGCCGCGGACGCCGCCATGGAACGGGTGGGCGTGGCCGCCTGGGCCAACCGCAGTTATGCCGAGCTCTCCGGCGGCCAGCGCCAGCTGGTGCTCATTGCCCGGGCGCTGGCCTCCGGCTCCGAGCTGCTGATCCTGGATGAGCCGGCCTCGGCTTTGGACCTGCACAACCAGTCCCGGGTGCTGACCGTGCTGTCCGGCCTCGCCGCCGACGGGATGGGCGTCATCATGACCACCCACCACCCCGACCATGCCCTGCACGTCTCCCGCAACGCGCTGCTTTTCGTCGGCAGCGACGACACCCGGTGGGGTCCCACCGAGGAACTGCTGACAGGGTCCGCCCTGTCCGCGGTCTACGGGCTTCCCATCTGCACCCCCACGGTGGGCACGGTGTCCGGAGACCGCGTCATTGCGGTGCCGGACTTCGGACCCTCCTGCCGCGAGGACTGCCCCGTGCCGTCCAGAACCGGCAACGCACTGCCATTTCGAAAGGACCCTTTGTGATTTTCCGACTGATCGGCGATACGCCGATGCGCGGCCAGCGCGATCCTTCCTGGCGCGGTGCGCCGGAGGACGTGGACGCCTATGACCTCGACGACGACGCCGCCCGGGTGCGGATTCTCGACGCCGACGGCCTCATCATCGGCGGCGGAGTCGACCACCTGCTGCTGATCAAGCACCGGGCCGCGCTCAGCGGGTTTGTCCGCAACGGCGGCCGGGTGCTGGTTAACGGGCAGGTCGTTCGGCCGTTCATCGACGGACTGGCGCCCTGGCGCAAGCTGGAGTTCCGCGGTCCCCGGGATGTGCAGCCGCATCCCGTGACACCGCATCCGGTCTGGGAGGGCGTGGACTACCGGGACCTGCACTACCGCACGGGAGTGCCGGGCACGCTTAGCTACGAGCGGTTGCAGGAAATCGGCGTCGCCGGCTTCTACGGGCGCGGCTACCACCTGGACCTGCCCGACGGCGCCCGCACCGTCACCGGCATCGGCCAGTACCGCCTGCCCCTGGACTACAGCTACCGGCTGGGCACCGGGGAAGTGCTGGTCCACGGCGGCAACGATCTGGAGAGCTTCGGCGACGACCGGTATTCCACCCGGCAGCTGGGCCCGAACCTGGTCGCCTGGCTGGACGGCGCCTCGAAATCCGACAGCACCCCGCCCGGCAGCATCGAAGGAGCCCGCGCATGAGCGTCGACACCAGCATTGCGGCCGCCGGCAGCACTCCGCGCATCGGGGTGCTGCACTGCGGCACCTACCCGGCGCTGCGGACGCTGGCCGATCCGGCGCTGCAGCCCTACCGGCTCGAGTCCATCTACCTTCCCGACGCTGATCCGGCGGCGCTCGCTGACCTGGACGCGGTCCTGGTGGGGGACCGGCTGCATCAGGGCCAGCTGGCCCGCTTCGCCCCGGCCATCCGCGAAGCGCTGCAGGATTCCGGCAAGACGGTCATCATCCTCGGCGAAAACAAGGTGGAGCGGTGGCTGCCGAACGTGGGCTACACCTTCCGGCCCACCGTGTTCTGGACCTGGCGCACCGGGGAGGACAACGGCACCCGGCTGCGGCTGCCCGCGGATCCGATGTGGCAGTACCTTACGGAGCGTGCGGTCTCCTGGCACCACCACGGCCTGCTGCATCCGCCGGAGGGCGCGCGCTCACTGGTGGTCATGGAAGAGAACGGCACCGAATCAGGGGCCCTGCTCTATGTTGATGAGGTGACCCAGCCGGCCCGCCTGCTGGTGACCACCATGGACCCGATCTATCACCACGGCTCGGGTTTCATGCCCGGAGCCTCGCAGCTGCTGTATTCACTGCTGCGCTGGGCCACCGCAACGCACGTTCCGGCGCTGCAGGCGTAAGCCGCCGGCCACAGGCGGACCGGGCAGCGGCCGGCGGCGGCGGCCTAGGCTTTGGCCGGATCCTTCCCGAAGTAGTAGGCAAGGAAGAAGGTCATGGCGAGCGCGCCGGACACCACCGAGGCACGTTCTCGGTAGCCTGCCGCCGGCCGGCCCAGCAGGGCGGCGCCGCCGGCAGCGTTCAGGGCGCTCCACGCCGCGTTCGCCAGGGGGCTGGACAGACCGACGCCCGGCGGATTGGCAAACGGGGTGGGGAACCGGGCGCCCTGAACGGCGCTGACCCCGTGCGGCACTGCGTTGGCAAGGAGTACTCCGGCAAGGAATTTGGTGGCGAGGCTCATGAGGGTGGCGGTGTCCTGTCGGCAGTGGCGTGGCGGCGGGTCAATCGGGTCCGGGCCAGTGTAGGGGTGAACCGGCGGGCCTGTACAGAGGTTTTACGGCGCGACAGAAGCTTCGCGGCGCGGGGGTTCACGCTTGCCGGCGCCTCAGCCCAGGACCAGTTTTACCGCCAGCGCCAGCATCACGATCCCGATCAGCAGGTCCAGCACCTGCCAGGTGCGCGGCCGGCTCAGGGCTCCGGACAGGGCGCGGGCTCCGTAGCCGAGACCGGAGAACCAGAGGATGCTGCCGAGAACGGCACCGGCAGCGAAAATCCAGCGTGCCGCCTCACCGTACTGGTTGGCCAGGCTGCCCAGCAGGACCACGGTGTCCAGGTAGACGTGCGGGTTAAGGAAGGTCAGTGCCAGCGTGGTGCTGATGACGGATCCGCGGGAACGCGGAGCCTGCCCGGTCAGCACGGAAGGTTTCAGCGCGGACATGAAGGACCTGACTGCGAACCACGCCAGGTACACCGCGCCGCCCCAGCGCAGGATATCGAGAACCTGCGGGAAGCGGTCAACTAGGGTGCCGATACCCGCGGTACCGGCCAGGATCAGGACGGCGTCACTCGCCGCGCATAACACCACCACCGCGGCGACGTGTTCGCGGCGGATGCCCTGCCGCAGGACAAACGCGTTCTGCGCCCCGATGGCCACGATCAGTCCCAGTCCGGTCAGCAGTCCGGTACCCCAAATGCTCCACATGGCTTCGACGCTAGTTCCCGGCCCTGATACAGGCAAACGAAAGATTGTGCGCATGCATTAGATTTTCTTCATGAACTTTGATCATCTGCGGGCCTTGGCCGCCGTCATCGACGAGGGCACCTTCGAGGCGGCCGCGGACCGGCTGCACATCAGTCCGTCCGCCGTGAGCCAACGCATCAAGGCGCTGGAGAAGTCAGTGGGACAGGTCGTGGTGCGCCGCGCCGCGCCCTGCACACCCACCGACGCCGGGTCGGCGCTGCTGCGCCTGGCCCGGCAGGTGCAGCTGCTGGAGTCCGAGGCCCGGGAAGCCCTGGGTGCGGGGTCCGCGGGGCCGACCGCCACGCCCGTGGCCGTGAACGCCGATTCGCTGGCCACCTGGTTCCTGCCGGTGCTCGCGGATGCGGCGGGCTGGGCGGATACCACCCTCGACCTGCATGTGGAGGACCAGGATCACAGCAGCCGGTTGCTGCGGCAGGGCGATGTGCTGGGAGCGGTGACCGCGGACCCGGTGCCGGTGAGCGGGTGCCGGGCCGTGCGGCTCGGAGCCATGCGCTACGTCCCCGCCGCCGCCCCCGGGCTGCGGGACCGGTTTGCCGGGGGCGCCGGCCCGGACTGGAGTGCCATGCCGGTGCTGCAGTTCAACTCGAAGGACAAGTTGCAGCGCAGCTTCCTTGCATCCCACGGTGTGGCCCGCTTTCCGCCGATGCACACGGTCCCCTCCTCGGAGGCCTTCGTGGCTGCCGTGCGGGCCGGGCTGGGCTGGGGAATGGTCCCGGAGCTCCAGGTCGGATCCGACTTCGACGACGGGCGGCTGGTGCTGCTCGATGCCCACGCCCACCACGACGTCGAGTTGTACTGGCAGTCCTGGACCCTTCAGTCCGAGCGCCTGGTCCGGCTGACCGCTGCCGTGCGCCGGGCAAGCCGGCAACTGCTTCACCAGCCGCCGAGCTAGCTCACGCCGTCGTCGTTCGCTGCCTCGCCGGCGGCCATGGCGGCCCAGCGCGCGAAATAGGCTCCGCCGGCATCTTCGTGGATGCGGTCCCCGGCGGTCAGCACCGGATAGGGCTTGGACGGAACACCGTCCGCCGGGCGGACGTCAACGTGCGCGACGTCGTACCCCAGAGCGTGCAGCTCATCCGCCATGGCGTAATCCGTCCGGGAATCCCCGACGGTGCGCCAGATGTGCGGAATCTCGGTTCCGGCGTCCTGCAGCAGGGACAGGGCACGCCGGGCACCGAGGTCCTTGCCGACGCCCAGGGCTTCGATGTCGGTGGAAATGATGGTGGGATCAATCCGGTAGTCGATCGAGTCGTCGCTGTCCGGTGCGTGGTGATCCAGCCGGCACACGCCCAGGTCGGACTTCCGCATCAGAGCCAGGGCATCGGCGTCGAAGTCCTGCTGCTCCCGGAGATATTCGGCGTTGGCGACCTCCACGTGCTGTTCAACGGACACCATGGCGCGCTTGGTTTCGTCGTAGAACATGTGGCCGCGGTACTTGGAAGCAACCAGCTCCCGGACGGCGTCGGCGTAGGCCTGGGGGAGGGCGAGGGCGGAATCCACCCGGGGCTCACCGGGTCCGGCGCCGGTGAAGGAGAACCAGACGGCACCCTTTTCGCAGACGGCGTGCAGGGTGGTCTCCGCGGACAGCCCGGCGGCGATCATTGGTTCCATCACCTGCTTGCGGATGAAGTCATCGGACCGGCCGGTGTTGAAGATGACGGGCCAGCCTGCCGATGCCAGCTGCACGAGGTGCGCAATGATGCCCGGAGGCACCGAGCGGGAAACCGGGCTGGCCACCGGGCCGTCGACGTCGAGCAGCAGGCCAAAGCGGGGAGAAGTCACAGGGCCAGTATTCCACTGAACGCGGCCTGCCCGAAAACCGCCTGCCGCCCGACCGGCAGCGCATTTGCACAGGTCGGAGGGCCATGCGGGTGTCCGGGACGCCGCTGCGGCGGCGCTGTGGCCGTGGCCGTAATGTAACGGAAAGCGGACGCCCCGCCGAGGCCCGCTGTTTCAAAGGGTGCGGATCTTCTTTAGTCTGTATAAGTGATCTTCAAAGCTGTTGGCGACGGACGCCCCTACCCTGACCATGGATACGTAACACCCAAGGATTGGGCAGCGGTACCTCCCCGGCAGGTGCGGCTCGACGAGTTGGTGACCACCAAAAGCACCCTCGATCTTGGCGCACTGCTGGCCGAGGACTCCACCTTCTTCGGAGATCTTTTCCCGCATGTCGTGCAATGGAGGGACACCATGTACCTGGAAGACGGACTGCACCGGGCCGTTCGGACGGCCCTGCACCAGCGAACCATCCTTCATGCACGCGTCCTGGTGATTGATGACTGACCAGCCTCCGGCGGTACGCCACCGGAACCGGACCGCGAAAAGTGATCCCACCGAATGGCACGGCCACCGGATTGTCACTGAAGACGATCTCGGAGCGGTCTTCGATCCCGAGGCCGACGAGGCGGCACGGGTCCGGATCGCCCGCCGCCGGCGCCTGCGGCACCGGATCGTCATCGGATTCCTGGTGTTTGTCCTCCTGCTCGGGGTGCTGTTTGGCGTGGCCGTCCTGCGGGGCTGGATTGTCCTGTCGACGCCCAGCTCGGCGCCGACAGCCTCCACCGAGTGCCCCGCCGGCCCGTTCACCTACCAGCCGCCGGACACGGTGACCGTCAACGTCTTCAATACGACGCCGACGCAGGGGCTGGCAACACAGGTTTCCGATGCGCTCGCCGAACGCGGATTCCAGCGCGGAACCGTCGGCAACAGCACGGTGAACCGCGAAGGCATGACCGCCATCATCACGTCCGGCCCCAGCGGAGAAGCGGCAGCCTTCACCCTCCAGCAGCAGATCCCGGGAACCCAGTACGTGCAGGACGCCCGGGCGGATGCCTCCGTGGACGTTGTGCTCGGCTCCGGATACACGGCGCTGGTGCCGGTTGACAAGGTGTCAACCGCCGCCACCGGGCCGATGAGCTGCCCGTGGCAGTCGGAAACGCCGTCTCCGCCGGCAGCCGGCTGAGACTGCTGCCGGCTGAGCCAGCTGGAGAGTTAGCAGCCGGCTGGGCTAGCAGCCCTCGGGGCCGCAGGCCGGTCCGTCCGCCGACGCTGCCGCCGGGGTGACCATCCGGAGCGGTTGCGCTTCCGCCCATGCGGTGTCCAGTGCCTGGGCGAACAGTTCCGCAGGCTGGGCTCCGGAAATGCCGTATTTGCGGTCGATCACGAAGAACGGCACACCGCTGATGCCCAGGGACCGCGCTTCGGCGAAGTCCCGGTGCACGGCGTCCGTGTACTCATCGGTGGCCACCACTGCCCGCACCCGCTCGGGATCCAACCCGACCCGGCTGCCGATTTCCGCCAGCACGTCGGCGCTGCCGGTGTCCAGCCCCTGCTCAAAGTGGGCCGACAGCAGGGCCTCCTTGGCGGCGTCGGCCGCAGCGGTCCCCGCCTCGGCCCGGGCCAGATGAATCAGCCGGTGCGCCCGGAAGCTGTTGGCCACCACGAGCTTCCCGAAGTCGTAGTTCAGCCCAACGCCGGCTGCCTGCTCGGTCACCTGCTCCAGCATCCCGGCCAACTGCGCCGGGTCGATCCCCTTGCGTTCGCTCAGGTACTGCACCTCGGTGCCGTCGTAGTGCTCGGGGAGGGAAGGATCAAGCTGGTAGCTGCGCCAGGTGACCTCCACGTCGTCGCGGTGCTCAAAACCGGCCAGCGCGGCTTCGAAGCGGCGCTTTCCGATGTAGCACCAGGGGCAGGCAATGTCAGACCAGATTTCAACCTTCATGCCGGGTGCAACCTAGAAGCGCTGCGGGGCATTCCCGGAGGCCTGCGCGGCTCGGGCCGCAGCGGACGGGTCCTCGCCGGCGGCCGGCCAGGGCACGCCAGTCTCGTCGTCCAGTTCGGCCCGGACGCGTCCGTTGCCGCGCACCCAGATCCGGTACGCCACGAAGAGCAGGCCGATCCAGATCATGCCCACCACCAGGGCCACCCGGGTGTCCGGCATGATGCCCAGCAGCACCACGATGAACACCATGAAGGCCAGCGCCGCATAGGACGCGAACGGCCAGAACGGCACCCCAAATTCGGAGGCCGGCAGCCCGCGGCGCTTAATTTCGCGCTTCATGGCGATGTGCGAGAGCAGGATCATCAGCCACACCCACACGGTGGCGAAGGTGGCGATTGACGCGATGATCTTGAACAGGTTCTCGGGCAGCAGGGCGTTCAGGACGACGCCGACCAGCAGCACCCCCGCCATGGTGGCAACGGTCATCCAGGGCACGCCGTTGCGGGAGATTTTCGCGAACGACGCCGGTGCCTGGCCCTGCTGCGCCAGCCCGTACAGCATGCGGCCGGCTCCGAAGATGTCGGAGTTGATCGCGGACAGGGCGGCGGTGATCACCACGGCGTTGAGGATGTGGGCCGCCGCAGGGATGCCAAGGGAATCGAAAATCTGCACAAACGGGCTGGTTGCGCCGTCGATGTCCTGCCACGGGAAGATCATCATCAGCACGCCGAGGGCGCAGACGTAGAAGAGCAGGATGCGCACCGGAACGGTGTTGACGGCCGCCGGAATGGCCTTTTTCGGGTTGTCCGCCTCGCCGGCGGTGATGCCCACGGTCTCAATGCCGCCGAAGGCAAACATCACGATGGAGAAGGACGCCAGCAGGCCCCAGAAGCCGTTGGCGAAGAAGCCGCCGGAGCCCAGCATGGTCTCCAGTCCGGGGTTCGCCGTGTCGGGCAGGCCGAAGCCGAACACCACAATCGCGGCGCCGCCCACGATCATGGCGATGATGGCCGCCACCTTGACGATGGACAGCCAGAACTCGGTTTCCCCGAAGACTTTCACCTTCATCAGGTTCAGGGCCGAGATCAGCAGGACGGCGGCAAGGATCCAGATCCAGCGCGGCACGTCGGCGAACCAGAACCCCATGTAAATGCCCAGGGCGGTGACGTCGGCAATGGCAACGATGGCCATTTCGAAGGCGAACGTCCAACCGGTGATGAATCCGGCGAAGGGGCCGAGGTAGCGGCTGGCATACTGCCCGAAGGATCCGGACACCGGGTGCCGCACGGCCATTTCGCCGAGCGCCCGCATGACCAGGAACACAGCGGCTCCGCCGATCATGTACGCCAGCAGGACGGCCGGGCCGGCAGACTGAATCGCCGAGGCGGAGCCGTAGAAGAGGCCGGTGCCGATCGCGGAGCCGAGCGCCATGAACCGGATATGCCGGACATTCAGCCCACGGGCCAAGGCCTGGGTAAAGGAGGACATCTGAGTAAACACACCTTGGAATTGGAGAGGCAAGCCAAACAAGCGGCCTATCCATGTTACGCCGGTGCCGTGTTGCGCATTTGCAGCAGGGCCCGACGCCGTTGCCGGCGCCGGGCCCTGAACCTCGCTTCCGGGGAGGGTATGGCTAGACGGTTGCGAGCTCCTGCGACTCGTGCAGGAAGCGGGCGTAGGCCGGCACGGTCAGGAAGGTGGGGAAGTGCTCCCCGCACGCCACCTCCTCGAACAGCTCACGGGCGTCGTTGAAGCGGTCGCCGTCGAAGCGCTGCAGGGCGGTGAACTCCTCGTCCACCAGGTGCTCCACCCAGTCGTGGGTGATGATCTCGCCCTCGTCGGTGACCGCCGAGGCGTGGATCCACTGCCAGATCTGGGAACGGGAGATCTCCGCGGTGGCGGCATCCTCCATCAGGTTGTTGATCGCCGCCGCGCCGTTGCCGCGCAGCCACGATTCGATGTAGCGGATGCCCACCTCGATGTTGCTGCGGATGCCGGCCTCCGTAATGATGCCGGGGGTGGAAGCGATGTCCAGCAGGGCCTTCGCGTTGGGAACCACGTCCTCCCGGCTGCGCCCGAGCTGGTTGGGGCGCTCGCCGAGTACGCCGTCGAACACCTCCATGGCCACCGGAACCAGGTCCGGATGAGCCACCCAGGAACCGTCAAAGCCGTCGTGCGCTTCCCGTGTCTTGTCGGCGCGGACCCGCTCCATGGCGACGTCGTTGGCGGCGGCGTCCTTCCGGTTCGGGATGAACGCGGCCATCCCGCCGATGGCGTGCGCACCGCGGCGGTGGCAGGCCCGCACCAGCTGCTCGGTGTAGGACCGCATGAACGGGGCGGTCATGGTTACCTGGTTCCGGTCCGGCAGCACGAACCGGGGTCCGCGGGTGCGGAAGTTCTTGATCACCGAGAAGATGTAGTCCCAGCGGCCGGCGTTGAGGCCGGCGGCGTGGTCCCGCAGTTCGTAGAGGATTTCCTCCATTTCGAAGGCTGCGGTGATGGTCTCGATCAGCACCGTGGCCCGGATGGTGCCCTGCGGAATGCCGAGCAGATCCTGCGCCAGGACGAATATGTCGTTCCACAGCCGTGCCTCGAGGTGGTTCTCGATCTTCGGCAGGTAGAAGTACGGGCCGCGGCCCTGCGAGATCAGGCGCTGGGCGTTGTGGAAGAAGTACAGGCCGAAGTCCACGATGCCGCCGGCAATCGGGGTGTTGTCCACCAGCATGTGCTTTTCCGGCAGGTGCCAGCCGCGGGGCCGCACCACGATGGTCGGCAGGTCGGCCAGGGTGGCGCCCTGCAGCTTGTAGTCCTTGCCCTCGGGCGAGGTGAAGTCGATCCTGCGGTCCAGTGCGTCGCGCAGGTTCAGTTGGCCGTTGATGACGTTGGCCCACGACGGCGTGGAGGAGTCCTCCATGTCGGCCAGCCAGACCCTGGCCCCGGAGTTCAGCGCGTTGATGGTCATTTTCCGGTCCACCGGACCGGTGATTTCCACCCGGCGGTCTTCCAGGCCGGGGGCCGTGGGCGCCACCCGCCAGGAATCGTCGTCGCGGATGTGCCGGGTTTCGGCGAGGAAGGTCGGGTCTGCCCCGTTGGAGATCTGCTGCCGCCGGGTCTGGCGCTGCTGGAGCAGTTCCTGCCGGCGGCTGGTCGTGGCCCGGTGCAGCGCCTTGACGAAATCCAATGCCTGCGGAGTGAGGATTTCCTCCTGCCGCCGCACAACGGGGGCAGTGAGGGATATTCCGTTCAGGGTGATCGGGTCATTCATGGCGTTCTCCTTCGGGATCTTTCAAGACTGGGGGATGGTGCTGAGGGACCGCCGAGATGGCAGAAACTGCTCTTCCCAGGGCTGGTACGTGCAGTTTCTGCCATCTCGCGGGGGAGTGGGTGAGGGGATGGGAGGGGGCAGCGAGGGTGGGGGAAGGGGGAGGTGAAGGTCCGGGGTTAGTGGAACTGGGCGGACTCAGTGGACCCGGCCAGGGCCAGGGTGCTGCCGTTCGGGTTCAGTGCCGTGGCGATGGCATCGAAGTAGCCGGTGCCGACCTCGCGCTGGTGCTTCGTGGCGGTGTAGCCGCGGGATTCGGAGGCGAATTCCTTTTCCTGCAGTTCCACGTAGGCGCTCATGCCGTTGCGGGCGTAGCCGTGGGCCAGGTCGAACATCGAGTAGTTCAGGGCGTGGAAGCCGGCCAGGGTGATGAACTGGAACTTGAAGCCCATGGCGCCGAGTTCACGCTGGAACTTGGCGATGGTGTCGTCGTCCAGGTGCTTTTTCCAGTTGAACGACGGCGAGCAGTTGTAGGCGAGCATCTGGTCCGGGAACTCCGAGCGCACCGCCTCGGAGAATTTCCGCGCCAGCTCCAGGTCCGGGGTGCCGGTCTCCATCCAGATCAGGTCGGAGTAGGGGGCGTAGGCCTTGGCCCGGGCGATGCAGGGTTCGATGCCGTTGTGGACCTTGTAGAAGCCTTCGGCGGTGCGTACCGGCTTGCCGTCTTCCCGGACAATGAACTCGGCATCGCGCTCGTCGACGTCGGAGGTGATCAGCGTGGCGGCCTCGGCGTCGGTGCGGGCAATGACCACGGTGGGCGTGCCGGCGACGTCGGCTGCCAGGCGTGCAGCGTTCAGGGTGCGGATGTGCTGGGCGGTGGGGATCAGCACCTTCCCGCCCAGGTGGCCGCACTTCTTCTCCGAGGCCAGTTGGTCCTCCCAGTGAACGCCGGCCGCGCCGGCCTGGATCATGGACTTCATCAGCTCGTAGGCGTTCAGCGGGCCGCCGAAGCCTGCCTCCGCGTCGGCGACGATCGGCACCAGGTAGTCCTCGACGGTGGAGATGCCTTCGGCGAACTCGATCTGGTCGGCGCGCAGCAGGGCGTTGTTGATGCGGCGGACCACGGTGGGGACCGAGTTGGCCGGGTACAGGGACTGGTCCGGATAGGTGTGGCCGGAGTTGTTGGCGTCGGCGGCGACCTGCCAGCCGGAGAGGTAGATGGCCTTCAGCCCGGCCTTGACCTGCTGCACGGCCTGGTTGCCGGTGAGGGCGCCGAGGGCGTTGGTGTAGCCGGTGTCGCCGGCGTTGCGCACCTGGTCCCACAGCTTTTCGGCGCCGCGGCGGGCCAGGGTGTGCTCTTCGGAAACGCGCCCGCGGAGGCGAACGACGTCGTCGGCCGTGTAATCGCGCGTGATGCCGGCCCAGCGTGGATCCGAAGCCCATTCGGAAGTGAGCTGCTCGGCGGTGCGGGCGGTGTTCTGGTCCTGGGTCATGGGAACGTCTCCTTGGAAGTTTTTTCCTGCCTCGCCGGCCGTTTCGACCGGTGAATTCCTGCTGTGTTACCCACTCTGCGGCAAGAACAACCCCCTATCCAGAGGTTTGCTCTGGCAAGAAACGCAGTTATTCGCATAATCTAAAAATGTGACCGACACAACATGGAACCGGCCCGCTCCGGCAGCGCGCACCCCCGTTCCCGGCTCCGATCTGGAGCGGACCGTGGACGTGATCAGCATGGGCAGGCGCATCCGGCACCTGCGCAAAAGCAAGGGAATGACTCTGGATGACCTCGGTGTTGCCGTCGGCACCGTCGCCTCCCAGCTGTCCCTGATCGAGAACGGCAAGCGCGAACCCAAACTGGGCATGATGCAGTCCCTCGCCGCGGCGCTGGGCGTCAGCATTGACCAGTTGCTGGGCTCGGAGCCGCCCAGCCGGCGCGCAGCTCTGGAAATCGAGCTCGAACGGGCCCAGCGCGGGCCGCTGTACTCCTCCCTCGGGCTGCCCAAAGTCCGGATCAGCTCACGCCTGCCCACCGACGTGCTCGAGTCCCTGGTGGGGTTGCAGTCCGAGCTGGAACGCCGGCTCAACGAGCAGGTTGCCACGCCCGAGGAGGCCCGTCGGGCCAACGGCGAACTGCGGAAGATGATGCGCGAGCGCAACAACTATTTCCCCGAGTACGAACAGGCCGCGCAGGAGGTGCTGGACTCGGTGGGCCACACCTCCGGGCCGCTCTCCCAGCATGTGATCGCCGACATCGCCGCCCATCTGGGCTTCGCCCTGCACCATGTCGCTGACCTGCCGCACTCCACCCGGTCGGTGACGGATTTGAAGAACCGGCGCATTTACCTGACCCAGTCCCAGCGCTCGGACCACGATCCGCGGTCCGTGCTGCTGCAGGCCCTGGGCCACTATGTGCTGGACCACCAGACGCCGCGCAGCTACGGGGAGTTCCTGAGCCAGCGGGTGGCGACCAACTATTTCGCCGCTGCCCTGCTGCTGCCGCAGAACGCCACCGTCGAATTCCTGCAGCGGGCCAAGGCGGCCAAGGAAATCGCCGTCGAGGACATCCGGGACGCCTTTGCCGTCTCCTATGAGACCGCCGCGCACCGGTTCACCAACCTGGCCACCGAACATCTGGGCATTCCCACGCATTTCCAGAAGGTGCATGAGTCAGGCATCGTTTACAAGGCCTACGAGAACGACGGCGTGACGTTTCCGGCCGACCACACCGGAGCCATCGAGGGCCAGCCGATCTGCCGGTACTGGACCTCCCGGGAAGTGTTTTCGGTGCCTGACAAGTTCAGTGCCTTCAACCAGTACACGGACACTCCGGCCGGGACCTACTGGTGCACGGCCCGCACCGAACGCAGCTCCGGCGGGCTGTTCTCGCTGAGCATCGGTGTTCCCTACGCTCATGTGAAGTGGTTCCGCGGGCGGGACACCACCGCCCGGTCGAAGTCCCGCTGTCCCGATCCGGACTGCTGCCGCACCCCGCCCGGGGAACTGGCCTCGGAATGGTCCGGGTTTGCCTGGCCCAGCGCCCGGGCACACTCCCACCTGCTGGCAGCCCTGCCTCCGGGTGCGTTTCCCGGCGTGGACGAGACCGAGGTGTATTCCTTCCTGCGGTCGCACGCGGGGGACTGACCGGAATCCGGCAAACCGTTAGGGTGAGTGCATGCCTGAGATGCCTGAAGTGCAGGGACTCGCCGACTTCCTGCGGGAAAAGCTCCTGCCGCCCGGTGCTCCGCCGGCTGTCATCTCCGATGTGGAGGTGCTCTCCTTCGCCGTGCTGAAAACAGCTGAGGTGCCGCTTGACGTTCTACAAGCCGGACCGGTGTCCGGTGTTGAGCGCCGGGGCAAGTTCATAATCCTCACCGCGGGCGGAGTGCACCTGGTGATGCACCTGGCCAGGGCCGGTTGGCTGCGCTGGTCCGATGCACTGGCCCCCGGTCGCCTGAAACCGGGCAAGGGGCGCATGGCGCTGAGGGTGCGCTTTGCCTCCGGGGGTCCCGACGACGACGGCGGGGTTGCGCCGGGCTTTGACCTGACCGAAGCCGGCACAAAGAAGTCACTGGCGGTCTACCTGGTGAAGGATCCCTTGGACGTTCCGGGCATCGCGCGGCTGGGACCTGAAGCGTTCGACGTCGACTATCCGGCCTTTGCGCAGCTGGTGGCCGCACATCGCGGGCAGATCAAGGGCCTGCTGCGGGACCAGTCGGTGATCGCCGGGATCGGCAATGCGTACAGCGACGAAATTTTGCATGCCGCCCATCTGTCACCGTTCGCCACCGCCGCCAGGCTCACCTCCGAAGAAGTTGAGCGGCTCTACCAGGCGCTGCGGGCCGTCCTCGAGTCAGCCATCGCCAATGCGTCCGGACGTCCGGCCGCGGAGCTGAAGGACTCCAAGCGGCGGGCGATGCGTGTTCATGCCCGCACCGGAGAACCCTGCCCGGTCTGCGGCGACACGGTCCGGGAGGTCTCCTTTGCCGATTCCTCGCTCCAGTACTGCCCCACCTGCCAAACCGGGGGAAAGCTGCTGGCGGACCGGAGGCTGTCCCGGCTCCTGAAGTAGGCCGGCATTCACCAGCGGATGGGACGGCACGGGCTGCGAGCGTGCCGCCGCGGCCTAGCTGAGCGTGACCGGGGCCATTATTGCCGCCACGATCATAAAGACCAGGACCAGCAGCACCGCGCTGCCGCAGAACAGCCACACCCGCCGTTTGGAGCCGGGGCGCGTACCAAATCGCTGCGGCGCCGGCCGCCAGCAGTGCGATGCCGACCGGCACGAAAGCCCCCACCTTCGGCCAGGTGTTCATCGGCAGCAGGAGGTTGGCCCCGTACAGGGTCAGGAAGAGCGCCGGAATACCCAGTCCGATCGAGAGCAGGGCAATCAGGAGGTTGAACCGGGCCTGGGCGTCCGCCTCTCGTGAACTCGAGATGCTGGACGCGGCCGAGAGCAGCATGCGGATTGACTCCGACTCCTTTTCCGCTTGCCGGCACATTTCCTGGCACTGCCGCATTGCGGCATCATGGGCCCGCATCCAGGGACGGGTCAGATGCGTGGCGGGAGCGTGTTCGTTGATGAGTGCAGGATCCTGCAGCTTTCGGTAGGCGTGGTAGGCCTCCGAATCGGTCGTGTGAACCCAGAGTCCCTCGCGGGCGGCCTCCCGCGCCTGATCGGCGGCGCGGCCGCAGATGATGTTCAACTGGAGCAGTGCGGCAATGACGTCGGTGTACTGCTCCGATGCATGCGTGTCCTTGCTGGACTGAGCCAAGTACGCTTCCAACGCGTATCGAACTTCGCGGACGGCGCCCATGGTGTTGCGCGAAGACTCGGCGAGCGTCTTCGCCAGACCGGCCGCCATCAGCGTCGGATCGGTTGTTGCCGGGAGTTCGACCCGCGTGCGCAGATGGGCGGCTGTCAGGTGTTCCGTTTCCTCCCGCTGGTCGCCATCTTCGGGGGAGATCAGAACAAATTCGTGCACCGCGCCGTTTTCGGACCACGCTGCAACGATGGTGGCCTCCAGCGAGACGCCGCCCGGGCACACCGCCACCAGGACGTGGCCCACGACGATGGAGCGTTCCCCCTCAGCTCCGGTGAGAAACAGAAGGGGCGCCACCCGCAGAGCGGCTGATGCCGGCCCGCCCGGTCTGCTGTCGGCGGCCGCACGCTGAGCCATGTCCCGGTTGGATATGGCTGTGCGGCCAAACCGGGCGCTGACTCGAAGCTCCTCTCCGGTCCGGGTTGCGTCTGTTTCGTTCTCTCGTGCAATCTGGCTCACTGCATCCCCCAAGGTGCGTTTCCATCGTTGTGCCCCACAGTATGTGCAAACATCGCGGATGCACGCGCAAAAAGAACAGTGGGCCCGGGATTCCTCCCGGGCCCACTGTTCTGTGCTTCTAGCTACTGCTCTGCTTCTAGCTGCTGCTGCGCTTTTAGCTACTGCGCGTGTTCCCGGAGGAACTAGAAGGAATTGCAGCCGCCGTTGTCGTTGTTGTAGGTGTCCAGGCGGTGGATGAATGCAGCCATCGCTTCACGGGAGACATCTTCCAGCGGGTGGAAGCTGGAATCCGGGTAACCGGTGGAAACACCGGAGTCCTTCATCCAGGAGATCTCCCGGTGGAACTGATCGGCCGTCGGAACGTCGGTGAACGACGCAGCACCCGGTGCCGTGTAGCCCAGGGCATCCTCGACGGAGCACTGTTCGCCGGCGAACCGGTTCATGAAGGCAGCCATCGCATCGCGCTTCACCGGGGCAAGCGGGCGGAAGGTGCCGTCCGGGTAACCCTTGGAGATCCCTGTTGACGCGAGCCATGAGATTTCCTTGTAGAACTGGTTGTCCGGTGCGATGTCAGTGAAGGCGGAAACATCCGGTGCATCGTAGGCCGGGGAGCCGGCCAGACGGTACAGGAATGCCGCCATGGCGTCACGGTTGATGGAACCGGCGGGACGGTAGGTGCCGTCGTCGTAACCCGTGGTCAGGTCCTCGTCAGCCATCCAGTTGATGTCTGCTTCGAACATGGTGCCCGGAACGTCCGGGAAGCGCAGCGGGCCGAGTTCAACCTTGGCCACCTGGTCCTTGACGCCTTCGGCGTTGTGGTGGTGCAGGAACAGTGCCTTGCCTCCGGTGGTGGTGGCCTGACGGTTGACCGCCAGGGTTGCTGCGTCAGCCTCGATGAAGGTCGTGGCATTTTCGGTGCCCGCAGCTCCCTGGAACCACATGGCCGGCTGGGTGACGTTGAAGCCAATCCACTCGGTGGAATCGACAGGAACGGTCTGGCCGGTCTCATCAACATTGAAGTTGTTGTGTGTGGAAACCAGGTACTGGATCGGCGCGGACTTCGTGAGGTCCAGACCGAGGGCAGCGGCGGGGATGGGCAGGGTCACCACATTGGTATCGAAGTTGTTGGTATCAATGCTTCCGTCTGTGCCGTTCACCGGCAGGACACCCAAGGAGTTTCCGAGTGTTCCGTTGACAACCGGGTACATCACGAACACCGACTGGTCCACGCCGGATGCCGACGTCGTCGCGGCCAAGAAGTCCGTTGCACCGTCATTGTTGGTGTCGATTTCAACGGAGATTTGGCTGTTGGCGTTCAGCGAGGCCCAGTTTTCCCAGGTGCTCACGCCAACGTTGAATACCGCGGCGGCCGAGTCACCCTTCGCTGCAGCGAGTGCCGGAACGTTGGAGGAGGCTCCCACGGTCCGCAGATCCAGGGAGTACAGGGATTCGAGGGGCAGATCGCTTGCGCGTTCGCTCTCGGCACCGAGCACCAGCGGCGTCACTGCTGAAACATAGGCTTCGGTGCCTTCGCCCTGGTTCAGGGCACGGCCGCTGAAGGTGGTCAGCGCGGAGAGCGCGGACTCGTCAGCGAACGTGATCTTGGAGCTCGCCTTCATGTTGGAGGTGGGCTTCGGAGCGGAGTAGACCGGCACCCGGAGGGTGGCGGCATCGCTGGTCAGCTGCAGCCGGCCCGAGGCTTCTGCAATGTACTGGCGGACGTTGTTCTGACCTTGGGTCTTCTCCGCGGCGGGGTCGATCGTCTTGGCCAGCGCCGCGGGATCCGCGATGCTGAGCGTGACCGGGACGGTCGCCTTGCCGTTGGCCGGAACGGAAATCGGTCCGGTTGCGGTGGTGATGGTGACGCCGGGAACCTTCGTGGCGGCCAGGTACTCGGCCGTGAAGATCTGCTGGGAATCACCCTTGTTCTCCACGGTGACCGAGCGGGTGAGCTCGATCGGCTGGGTGCCGAGTTCCAGGACGCCGAAGTTCACCGACGTGAGTCGGGGGTTCTCGGAATCGTAGGCCAGGACCTGGGTCTCGAGGGCGTCCAGTGCATCGACGCGTCCCGAACCAACGCGGTTCGGGCCGTACACGACGCCGTCGGCCGTCAGCAGGTCGTGGGTGGCGGTGTTCATGATGATCGACTTGACCTCGTACGGGTTCAGGTCGGTCTCAGCAATCACCAGGGCGGCGATGCCGGCAACGTTCGGAGCCGCCATCGAGGTTCCGCTCTTGATGGAAGCGCCGGTGCCGGTGCCCACCTGGGCGGACTTGATCTGCGTGCCCGGAGCGGCGACGTCGGGCTTGATGACGCCGTTGGAGCCGTGGACGCCGCGCGAGGAGCTGGGATTCAGGGTGTCCAGTGCGCCGGATTCTCCGGTGACCGCACCCACCAAATCGGTGGCGAGCTGAATTTCGAGCGTGCCTGCCTCGGCTGCGGTGCGCAGTTCTTTGGAAGAGTTTGCGGTGAGCTGGATTCCGGGGATCAGCGCGTTGCCGCCAACACCGGCGTCAAAGCCATTGAGAGTGGAGTCGACGACGACGCCGGCGTAGCCGGCCTTGGCCGCGTTGTCCCAGCGGACCAGGGAACCGCATTCACGGCTGACGGAGTCGTCCCAGGAGAGCCAAACCCACTTGCCGGCGTTGTCGGCGGCGGCATCGAGCGGTGCGCACCCGTCGGAGTTGTCACCGTCCGGTCCCATGACAACAGTGCCGGTCAGCGCCTCGGCCGGTGCAGCGGCGTAGTTGAAGCTGGCCGTGTACTGGCCGGACGCCTCGCCTGCCGTGGGGGCCAGGACGTTCGCAGCGTCCAGGGTGGTCTGCGAACCGACGCTGTTGGCCACGGTCAGCGCTGTTTCGGCGCTGCCCGGCGAACCGCCGATGTCGTAGATGTCGCCGGAGTTTCCGGAGGAAACCACTGACAGGATGCCCTGCGCCGTCAGCGCGTTGACAATGTCGTTTTCCGGATCGTCGTAGGCCGGGAAGCTGGAGCCCAGGGACATGTTCACAACCTGGGCGCGGTCGCTGAAGTCGCCGTCGCCGTTCGGGTCCAGAACGTAGTCCAGAGCCTGGCCGACAACCTCGGAGGAACCATCACAGCCGAACACGCGGACACTGACGATCTTGGCTTCGGGGGCCGTTCCCGGGCCGATGCCCATCTTGTTGACGTCATCGGCGGTCAGGGCCGAGTAATCACCCGTGAAGGTGGTGCCGTCGGCGTTGGTGCCGTACCCGGCGGCCGTGCCGGCAACATGCGATCCGTGGCTCTGGCAGTCCAGCGGATTCGCGTCCGGCTTGGGGATCGGGTTGTACAGCTCCCCGGCGGTCGAATCCGCGTTGTAGGCGTCGCCCACAAGGTCCCAGCCGCCCGCGAACTTCTCCGGGTCGTAAAGACCCGAATCCGCGGCCGGCATCTCATCGGAGGCCTGCGCCTGGGCAAACGCCTCCAGGGTTCCGGGACCGCCGAAATCGGCGTGGGTGTAGTCCACGCCGGTGTCGAGGACGGCGATGGTGACGCCCTCTCCGGTCTGGTCCCGCTGAGTCCAGGAGTCCAGGGCCCGGACATCGATATCCCCGCCCTTGTTCTCGTGGGTCTTGGGGACGATGCCGGTGATTTTTGCAACGTCGCCCCGGGCGGCCAAGGCCCTGATGGCCTCAGCGTCTCCGTTGATGGCAACGCCCGGAACGGTGTTGGTGGTGGTGTAGATAATGCTGGATGAAGCCTGTGCTGCAACTTCCGCAGCCTGCGCCTCGATCGCGGAGCGGATCTCCTGGACCTGGGGAGCTCTGTTCTGCGGCGCAGCAAGTCCGTCACGAACTTCCTGCGGCTGCGTCTGCTCAAAGGCGCCCTTGCCGGTGAACTGGACGAACACTGAGACCGGGCCCTGCTTCTTCTTCAAGTCTGCCGAGACCTTGAGGTCCGGAGTTGCCCGGGCCAGTCCCTGCGCAGTTGGATCCCCCTGCGGATTCCCCTCCACGGCCGAAGCCGGGGTCCACATGCTGGAGACCAGAGCCAGGCCGGCAAGTGTTGCCAGTGCAGCCTTTCCTGATCTCCGATGGTTTGGATTGTTCATACTTCTCCTTATTAAAAGAGGATGCCGGAATCTGGGATCCGAGATCTTTTAATTTCGAATCCCACGGACCGAGACCAGGCAATGAGGTATCGAGTAATAGTGCATCTGGGTAGTTCCGCGATTTTTCGGTCAGAATTCAATCGGGGCGCTACCTGTACTTTTGTTCCTCCATAAACGGATGTCAACAGTAAAGGTCGCCCTTTTACGGGCCGGGCGTGTCGCCGTCCGCCGCCGGGCAAATCGGCGCCGCCTTCGGCTGCCGGTATCGTGTGAAGTGAAGTGGAGCCAAACCCCGGGAGCCAAGTGTCAGTGCAAGCACCATCGTCCGTAGCAGTCATTGTTCGAACCAAGGATCGGCCGCGGTTCTTGGAACGGGCGTTGAACGACATCTTCGCCCAGACTTACCGTCGGTTCCGGGTGGTTATCGTCAACGACGGGGGTCTGCCGGAATCGATTAAGGGTGTGGTTGGCCGCCTGCCGGAAACGGTCCGGGAACAGATCACAGTGGTGCACCATGAGCAGAGCAGGGGCATGGAAGCAGCCTCCAATGCCGGCATCCGGAGCTGTGACTCTGAGTACATAGCCATCCATGACGACGATGATCTTTGGCATCCCGAATTTCTGCAGCGGACGGTCAGCCATCTCGACAATTACTCCGATGCGGGGGTTGTCGTCCGGACGAATATACGCTACGAAGAAATTGTCGGTGATGAAATCCGGGAGACGGGTTCCGAGCCTTTCTGGGGCAATATGCAGCAGATATCGCTGGGGGAGATGCTGCAGATTAACCGGGCCGTCCCCATTTCCTTCCTCTACCGCCGTTCCCTTCATGAGGAACTGGGCTACTTCGACGAAAAACTTGACGTCTGCGGGGATTGGGAATTCAACATCCGGATACTGGCGCGCCACACGATCGGTTTCCTCGACGGACAACCGCTGGCGTTCTGGAGCCAGCGGCCCGCTGCCAGTGGTGCCGACGCCAACAGCATCTTCGACAAGGAAGAGGACCACCGGCGTTTCGATCGCCGCGTCCGGGACCAGTACCTGCGGAAGGACTTGGCCGCAGGCGGCATGGGAATGCTCCTGGAGGTCGGCCGCATGATGGACGACCAGGAACGGCTGCTGCTGGAAAACCGCAGGCAGCTGGACGCGATGCAGACGCACCTCAATGAGGCTCTCCGCCGGCTTGAGGACACGGTCACCCGCAGGACCAGTTTCAGCGGCATCCTGCGCCGGGGAGGCACCGCGACCGAGATGTTCCGGGGCGCCCTGCGCGGAAAGTCCCGCAAGTGAGCGCACGCATTGCCGTCCTTGCCGATCTCGGCCAAGACGTCTACCACGCCGGTGACGAAGCCATGGGCCATGCCGCAGCGGACGAGCTGCACAGCCGCGGCCTGCAGGTGCTTCTCCTCTCCCGCAACCTGGCACAGACCGAGCGGCTGTTCGGATTCCCGGCCGCCGCGACGCTGCCCTTCCCCTGGCCCCCCGCTGAGCGGGAGGCCCGCCTGCAGCGGATACGCGGGCACTTGTCGGGTGCATCCGAGTTGCCGGCTGGAGACCCGGCCCTCGCCCTGATCGGCGAACTGTCCAAGTGCGACGGCGTCCTGATTGCCGGCGGCGGCAACCTGAACTCGCGGTACGGCTGGCTGCTCTACGAGCGGGCGGCCGTCGTTGCGGTCGCGCGTGCCCTGGGAAAGCCGGTGGTTATTTCCGGCCAGACCCTCGGTCCGCAGCTGACGGCTGCAGACGCCGTCGTCCTGGCCGAGATGCTCGAGGCGGCGGACCTGAGCTCCATGCGGGAACCGGTCTCCACGCAGCTGGCCCGCAGCCTGGGCGCCACTCCGGTGGCGGGCCTGGACGACGCGTCGTTCCTGTCGGCGGAGAATCTGCCGGACAACCTGCCGGACAACCTGCCGGACAATCTGGCGGAGAACCTGCCGGAGCACGGGTACGTGGCCGTCACGGTTTCGCCGTTTTCGGGTGCCTCAGTCGACTTTTCTGAGCGAATTGCTTCGCAGCTTGATGCCCTGCACGGGCAGACCGGATTGCCGGCGGTGTTTATTCCGCACATGGGTATCGGCGCGGAGCATGGCTGGGACAGGGAATCGCATACCCGCATCGCCGAAGCCATGAGCACGCCGTCGCGGCAGCTGCCGGTCCTCACGGCCCGGCAGACGGCAACGGTCACCGCAGGCGCCGCGCTCGTCCTGACTTCGCGCTACCATCCTGCGGTGTTCGCGCTTTCGGCCGGGGTTCCGGTTCTCGGCCTGGCAGTGGACACCTACAGCGGAGTCCGGCTGGCGGGGGCAATGGGCAACTGGGGCTTGGCGGACTTCGTCCTGCCGCTTCCCGCACTGGAAGACGGGCTGCTGGGTCCGGCGCTCACGGAAACCTGGCAGCGCCGCACTGAAATCTCCAGCCACCTGGCAGCGGCCCGGCCGTCCCGCGAAGCCTCGGCTCGGTTGTGGTGGGACGCGGCCGCCGCGGTTTTCGCGGCGCAGTCGTCCGCCGGCTCCGATCTGCCGCCGGCATCCCGTTCCGCAGCCGACCTGCCGCCCGCGCAGCGGTTCCATGCCGGTGGTCCGTGGCTGGCCTCAGCCGAAAAAGCCGCAACCGGATTTTACGCGGGGTCGCGTTTGGCAGGGCAGGCCGGCGTGGAGGAGGACCGGCTCCGGTCCTACCTGGAGCGGCAGGGCCGGGAGCTCGAGGCTCTGCAGACCGAACATCAGCGGCTCCTGTCCTCGAAGACGGTCAGGAGTGCGCTCTCCCTGCACCGGGGCTGCGCGAAACTGCTTCACCGCTAAACCTCCACCGCTAAACCTCCACCGCTAAACTCCTGCGCCAGAACCTCCACCGCTAAACCTCCGCGAGGCGAACCCGCCGGGCACAAGCCTGCCGGGTTCGCCGCGAAGAGCGCCTAGAGCGAAGAGCGCTTAGAGGGCAGGTCCGCTGCCCGCGTTGCCCTGCCACAGGGCATCAAACGGGGTGTGCGAGGAGACCCGGTTGCGGATGCCCTCGGTCACGAAGGCCTTGGCCGTCTTGGCGGCTTCCAGCGGAGTGGCGCCCTTGGCGAGCTCGGCGGTGATCGCCGCGGCAAGGGTGCAGCCGGCGCCGCTGACGGCGACGTCGCCCACCTTCGGTGCGCGGAGCACCTCCATGGTCTCGCCGTCGAAGAAAACATCGACGGCGTCATCGCCGGCCAACCGCACTCCGCCCTTGGCGAGAACGACAGCGCCGGAGGCTTCGTGGATCCGGCGCGCCGCTTCCTGCAGGTCCTCCACGCTTTCGATGGCGTCCATGCCGGACAGGGACATCGACTCGAAGTGGTTGGGGGTGACGAAGGTTGCCAGCGGCAGGATCTGTGCCTTGAGGGCCCGGTCGGTGTCGAGAGCGGCGCCCGGCTCCTGGCCCTTGCAGATCAGGACCGGGTCCAGGACGAGGTTGGTCCACTCCTGGCTCTGGAGGGCCTTGGCGACGGTGTCGATGGTGGCCGGCGTTCCCAGCATGCCGATCTTGACGGTCGTCAGGTCGTAGGCGGACTGGATGGCTTCGAGCTGGTCGCTGATGACCTGGGCCTCAACGGGCACAAAGCGGTGGTTCCAGTTGTCCTGCGGATCGAACGAGACGATGCAGGTCAGGGCGGCGATCCCGTAGGTTCCAAGCTCCTGGAACGTTTTCAGGTCAGCCTGTGCGCCGGCACCGCCGGTGGCTTCGGAGCCGGCAATGGTCAGGGTGATGGCCGGAGCAGCGGTCCCGGCGGAGTGTGTGTTAGCAGACATGACTCCATCTTCCACCCAAAACGTTCAACGGTGCCAGCGGCGCTCTGTTGCCGCGTTTCCCGGAAAGTGCGGGTGCGGATGGACCGGGGGCCGGTCACGGACGGGCGCGGGAAAAACGCCAGATCGCGGCCCGGCCTGCGGCCATCGAGAGGCCGAGGGCCGCACCCATCAGCAGCGGCACCAAAACCGCATGCACGCTCAGCCCGATGATCAGCCAGGCGAGCACGGTGGGCACGAAGAAAAACGCCAGGATGTGAAGGCCCTGGTTGAGGACCCGGCGCAGCGACCAGGCCAGGACAACGGCCACGGGAAGAGCGGTGAAAAGCCCCAGTCCGGCGGCGTAAAACGCGGCGACGACGACGGTCCAGACATAGCCCCAAAAATCCCGCGCCGTTCCCCAGCCCACCGCGGCGGTGGCGATGGATGCCAGCACAAGGCAGGCAACGACATAGCCGAGCGCCGCAGCCAACGGCCCCGGAAACACCCGCGGCTCGGGGTGCGGGGAGTCGGTGGGGGCCAGCAGCGGAGGTGGTGCGACGTCGTCGGCGCTGTCAGTCATCGCGTCTGGCTCCCTGAAATAGGCGGACTACATCCTCCACGATATTGCGGACCACGGGAAGGCGGGAGAGGACGACGAGCTTTGCGGCCAGCGGGGCGACATTGTGCGCGAGCCGGCGGGAGCGCCGCTGTCCGGGCGAGCGGTCATAAATCCAGAACAGCGTCACGCCCATGTGCACCAGCCACAGGAGTTCGGGCAGGTCATCCCGGATGGCCAGCGGCGGCTGCGGCCGCGAGGCCGTGACCGCCTGCCGGAACAGGGCGACCGATTTCGCGCGGCCGATGCCGGCGTCCGCGGAGCCCCGGCGGCCGTGGGGTTCGAGGGCCGACGACGGCGGCAAGGCGGTCCGCAGAAAATGGGCGCCAAAGTCGTGGTACGGAGCCATAATGTCCAAATTGGCCAGCAGAATGAGCCGCAGATGCTCGCCCAGGTTGTGCCCTTCGCGCAGCAGCGGCAGGGCCCGGCTGCGGTGTTCATCCTGAAGGAAGCGGTACAGTTCCGCCACGAGCTCGTCCTTGGACCGGAAGTAGTAGTAGGCGTTGCCTACCGAGACGTCAGCTGCCTCGGCGATGCTGCGCATGGTGGTCTTGGCGTAACCCTGGGTGCGAAAAAGCAGCAGCGCCGAATCGATCAGTAACCGCCGGGTTTGTTCGCTCTTGACCGTCGCGGCCATCATCGATCCCTGTTTCTTCAGATGTCAGCCCGCAGTGGCCGGCCCGCCCGCCAGTACACCACGTTTTTGAACACGTTCAAAAATGTGCGGAGCAGAGTGCCGAGCAGAACGTGGCAGAATTGACGACGGCCCCCACGGGCAGCCCGGTGCAGCGGGCACAGTGCTAATACAGCCGGAGAAGGCTCCGGCGAACCACTACGAAACGGACCCATCATGCACACCCCGACCGGCATCGCTCCGGCATCCGCTCCGTCCTTTGCGGCCCGCGGCAGCTCCCATTACGACATCATTTTGACGCTCATGTGCGTGGTGATCGTCATTTCCAATATCGGGGCCACCAAGGGCGTGGTGCTGGGGCCGATCTTCGGCGACTTCAGCATCGTGACCGACGGCGGCTTCTTCCTCTTTCCCCTGGCCTACATCCTCGGTGACGTCATCAGCGAGGTGTACGGCTTCAAGGCAGCGCGGCGCGCCATCTTCACGGGTTTCGCGGTGGCCGCCGTCGCGGCGATCAGCTTTGCCGTCATCATTGCGCTGCCCGGCTTCGACGACGAGTACGGGCAAGCCAAACAGGCGGCCCTGGAACTGGCGCTGGGTCCGGTCTGGCAGATCGTCGCGGCCAGCCTGCTCGGCTTCCTTGCCGGCCAGACCCTCAACTCCTGGGTCCTGGTCAAGATGAAGGAACGGTTCCGGGAACGGGCACTGATTGGCCGGCTGATGGCCTCCACCGGCGTGGGCGAGTTCGCCGACACGCTGATTTTCTGTGCCGTGGCCGCGCCGGTCATCGGAATAACCGACGCAGCCGGCTTCATCAACTACGTCTTGTTCGGCTTCGTGTACAAGACACTCATCGAGTTCCTCTTCGTGCCGGTCACGGCAGTCGTCATCAAGGCCATCAAAAAGCGCGAACCGAGCTATGCGGCGATTTACGCCGCCGCGCCGCCTGCCGGCTAGATCTTGGTGCTGTAGTACTTCCCGAGGGTGTCGGCCTTGAAATCGAAGAAGGAGCCGTCCTCGATGGCCAGCCGGGCGTCGTCGACCAGTTTCACCGTAAAGCGCTCGTTGTGGATCGACACCAGAGTGGACGCCACCATTTCCTTGGCCCGGAACAGGTGGTGGATGTACGCCTTGGTGTAGTGCGCGCAGGCATAGCAGTCGCAGCCCTCCACCAGCGGTGTGAAGTCCTTCTTGAAGCGGGCGTTGGACAGGTTGAACCGTCCGTGCGGGGTGTAGAACGCCGAGGTCCGGGCCACCCGGGTGGGGGAGACACAGTCGAAGGTGTCGGCCCCGTTTTCGATCGCGGTGAAGATGTCGTCCGGTTCCGAGATGCCCAGCAGGTGGCGGGGCTTGTCCTCGGGCAGCTCCTCCGTGCACCAGCGCACGATGGTGCCGAGGTTTTCCTTCTCCAGGGCGCCGCCGATGCCGAACCCGTCAAAGTCCATCGCCCCCAAATCGCGGGAGGCCTTCCGGCGCAGGTCCTCGTACTGGGCGCCCTGCAGCACCCCGAACAGTGCCTGGTACGGCTTGCCGACCCGTTCTTCGGTGAGCCTGCGGTGCTCGTCGATGCAGCGCTGCGCCCACAGGCGCGTCCGCTCCAGGGACATCTCCTGATAGGCGCGCGAGTTCATCAGGGTGGTCAGCTCATCGAAGGCGAACATGATGTCAGCGCCGATCTGGTGCTGGACCTGCATGGAGACCTCGGGGGTGAAGCGGTGCTTGTCGCCGTTGAGGTGGGACTTGAACCACACGCCGTCGTCGTCAATGTGCGCGAGGCGCTCCTTGCCCGGCGCCACGGCGTCGTCCGCACCGGTGGCGTGGGTGGTGCCGTCGGCGTTCATGTTGATGACCTTCTTGAAGCCGGCGCCCAGGCTCATGACCTGGAAGCCGCCGGAATCGGTGAAGGTGGGTCCGGACCAGTTCATGAACTTGCCCAGCCCGCCGGCGGCGTCCAGGACGTCGGGGCCCGGCTGCAGGTACAGGTGGTACGCGTTGGCGAGCAGCGCCTGCGCGCCCAGATCCGCCATCGACTCGGGCAGCACGGCCTTGACCGTCGCCTTGGTTCCTACGGCGATGAACGCCGGTGTGGCGATTTCCCCGTGCGGTGTGGTGATGGTGCCGGTGCGGCCCTGGAATTCACCGCCGTTGGCCTGCGTCTGCTCAGCGGAAGGGGCAGTGGTTTCGCGCAGGCGCTTACCGAGGGCGAAGGAAAATGTTGAGGAGGACACCCCTCCATTTTGCCTTACCGGCCGCCGCGGGTGGTGCGCTGCCCGGCAGTGGCCGGAACGACGCCGGACGCTGGGACGCGCGCCACGTTTTTCCGGACGCGGTTAGCCGCGGGAGTACGGTGGAAGGTGCGGTTTCGGCCGCCCCCACCCACCCAGCCTCGAAGGCATGTGAAAGGCTGAGCCTCCCGTGAGTCACCTGCGCGACATGTTCCGGATCGCCCCCGCGAACAACGACCACCAAGTGGCGGTGCGCTGCGGGCTCGGCGTGGGCCTGCCCCTGCTCCTGCTGCTGGGCCTCGGCCGGATTGACCTGGCGATTTTCGCCACCTTTGGCGCCTTCACGGGAATCTACGGGCGGAACGAACCGCACCGCCAGCGTTTCGGCCACCAGCTGCGCGCCGCGGCCCTGATGCTGGCAGTGATCACTGCAGGCGCCCTGACCTCCCGGCTGGATCCCGGCCCGTGGGAGATCGTCCTGGGAACCACTGCCGTGGCCGGGCTGGGAACCCTGGCCACCGGCTTCTGGCGGCTTCGTCCGGCGGGGTCGCTGTTCCACATTTTTGCCTATGCTGCGATCTCCTCCGTTCCGGGCCAGCCGCCGCTGTGGCAGGCGTTGCTGGCCGCTGGCGCAACGGTGGCCTTCTCGCTTCTGCTGGGGCTCTCCGGCTGGCTCCGGCCTGCGTACCGCACGCCCTGGGTGAAGCCGAACCGGCCGCGTTTCACCTGGCTCCAGCGCCGGGCCATCTACGCCGACGCCGGGCAGTACGCCGTTGTCGCCGCCGTTGCCGGCTCGATCGCCACGGCCATGGGCATCGGCCACAACTACTGGGCCATGGTCGCGGCCACCGTGCCGTTGGTGGGGCTGACGGTGCGCAACCGCATGTACCGCGGGCTGCACCGGATCCTGGGCACCTTCGCCGGTCTGCTGTTGACCGCGCTGATCCTGCTGCCGGGGCTTGAACCCTGGCAGATGGTGGTGGTCATCGCGCTGCTGCAGTTCGGCGCGGAATTGCTCGTTGCCCGCCAGTACGCCCTGGCGCAGGTGGTCATCACTCCGCTGGCGCTGGTCAGCACCGAACTGGCGCACCCGAGCAACGCGGTGCTGCTGATTCAGGACCGCGCCGTGGAAACAGTCATCGGGGCAGCCGTGGGCATGGCCATGGTGCTGGTCATCCACGTGCACAACCGGCGTCTCGGCCGGCGCCGACTGGCGGCAGCCCGGTCCGTTGCCGCGCCGGCCGGGGTCCGGGACCCCGGCGCCCGGCGTTCCTAAAGATCCAGGTTCAGGCCCCGCACGGCGATCAGTTCGTTGCGGATCCGCCGTTCCAGCTCGCTTTCCGAAAGCGTCTGGGATCCGCCGTGCGCCCGCAGGTACAGCAGGGCATCGAGCCGCAGCACGCGCCAGTCGCGTTCGCTGTGCCCGTCACCGGCCTCCGCCGAACGGTGGATTTCGCGGTCGTACAGGTTGGGTTCATTCAACTGGCGCTGCAGCAGCTCCGCTGCGAGCTTGGCCTTCAGCGGATCACTCTCAGCGGCGTCGCCGGCCCGGACAGCCTGCGCATAGGCTGCGGAGGTTTCGGCGTCTCCGGCCTCGTGCGTGATGTGGGCGGCCAGCGCCAGCGCGTTCTGAATCCAGTTCCACCGGCCGAAGTTTCCGTCGAACGGAAGTCCGGTGATGATGTTGCAGACCTGCAGGGCATTTTCGGAGTCATCCAGGTCCACGTACAGCGTGTGCGCCAGATCCCGGACATCCCGCAGGTTGCTTCCGGACTTCACGTTCAGGCCGCGGCCCAGCCGGGCGGCCAGTTCCTGGACGTGGTGGTCCTCCGGATGCGCCGCAGCTGCGCCGCTGACGACGGCGGCATAGTTCTCCTCGTCCGCCGGCACCACGCGCACGGCATCGGCCGGGGACCCCGAGGGGGCAGGAGCCCGGACCCGCACGGAGGATCCGTGGGCAAGGCGGAGTTTCATTCCGTCCTCGAGGACGAGCTGGACGAGCGCGGGTGCGCCGAAGTCGTCGTTCTCCACCGAGCTGTCCCGGACCGGAGCCAGCGAGGTGCTTTCATGCACCGGGATTTGTCCGGGCGCAAGCAGCTCGGCATTGACCCGGAATGTGTAAGATTCCGGTTGGCTCTCGGTCATGGCAGGTTCCTTCGCGTCGGGCAATCGGCCCCCAGTATATAAAGAAGCGGTAACGCGCGCTCAGCGTCCCCAGCTGGCCGAGGCCAGGGCCTGCCGCAGCAGGTCCCCGCGGCCGCCGGCAAATTCGGCGTAGATCTCCGGACTCAGAGCCTCTTCGGGCGTCAGCCAGGACAGCTCCAGGGCGTCCTGGCGGGGTTCGCATTCACCCGTGACGGGAATGAGGTAGGCCAGTGCGACGGCGTGCTGGCGCTCATCGGTCAGCCCGGACTGCGAGGGCGAGGGGAAATACTCGGCCACGGCAAACGGCGTCAGGGCCGGCGGCAGCTGGGGGAAGGCCATCGGCCCCAGATCCTTTTCGAGGTGCCGCAGCAGGGCCGCGCGGATGGTTTCCCGGTACATGACACGGCCCGAAACAAAGGTCCTGACCATCTTGCCCTCGTCGGTCGCCTGCAGAAGCAGGCCGACCTCGGTGACGTAGCCCAGGGGATCGCAGCGGACCGGCACGGCCTCCACATAGACCATGGGAAGACGCTGCCTCGCCTCATACAGGTCTTCTTCGGAAAGCCAGCCGGGATAAGGATCAGGGGTACGAACACTCATAGCAGTGTTCTATCGCAATCCGGCGGGGGCACTGAGCCGACGCGCGGCGCTTTGGCCCTCGGCTGAACTGGCGGACCCTTTCAGCAGTGCGTGCCTCGGGCTTAACCTCGTGCACATGAGCAGCTCGCAGAAGGAGCCGACGGCGTCCGGCCCGGCGGCCAAGCAGGCCAAGCAGGCCAAGCAGCCGACGCCGCCCCGGCAGGCCAAGCAACCGACGCAGCCCAAGCAGCCCAAGGCACCGCTGCCCGAGCTGCTGCTGCCGCACGCCGAAGCGTGGCGCAGCTGGCTGGAGACCCACCATGCGGACTCCCCGGGGGTGCAGCTGGTCCTGGGTCGCAAGGGCGGAAGCCTCACCGCGCTGTCCTATGACGGAGCCCTGCAGGAGGCCCTGTGCTTCGGCTGGATAGACGGGCAGGCCAATCGGCGCGACGAGGAAAGCTACTTCCAGCGGTTCACCCCGCGGCGGCCGCGCAGCATCTGGAGCCGGCGAAATGTCGGATTCGTGGAACGGCTGGAAGAAGCAGGCAAGATGCACCCGGCCGGCCGTGCCGCCGTCGAGCAGGCGAAAGCCAACGGGCGGTGGGAGACGGCCTACGCAGGATCGGCTGCCGCTGAGGTTCCCGAGGACCTGCTGGCCGCGATCGCCGAGGTGCCCGCGGCGCAGGCCATGTATGAGGTCCTGACTTCCCAAAACCGGTATGCCCTGTTCTTTCGGATGAACGCAGTCAAAACCCCTGCCACCCGGGAGCGCAAAATCGCGTCACTGGTCCGGATGCTGGCGGAGGGCAAATCCCCTTATCCGCAGCGCAGGGCTCCCTGACAGGCCGGCCCTTGCCTTTGCCTGAGCGCCGCGGGAGGCTGGAACGATCACGCACGGTCAGAGGGAAATACCGCGGCGGGACCGTCTTGCAGCGGCGAATCCAGGAGGATCACCATGTGTCGGCTCTTCGCTATGCACGCCGGGGCAGATCCGGTCAAAGCCACCTTCTGGCTCCTGACCGCGCCGGACAGCCTGGCCCAGCAGAGCCGGCGGGAAGCTGACGGCTTCGGTATCGGAGCCTATGACCGCGAGGGCCGGCCGGTGGTGGAAAAGGCTCCGATCGCGGCCTATGAGGACAAGCAATTCGCCGCCGAAGCCCGGGACCTGGAGAGCATCACGTTCCTCGCGCACGTACGCTATGCCAGCACCGGCGGTGAGCTGAAGGTAAACACCCATCCGTTTGAACAGGACAACCGCCTGCTGGCCCACAACGGAGTGGTCGAGGACCTGGACCGGCTCGACGTCCGGCTGCGGCAACTGGGCGTGATGGATCTGGTGAAAGGCGAAACGGACAGTGAGCGGGTGTTTGCGCTGATCACGGCCGAGGCGCGCAGTAACGGGGGCGACGTCGATGCCGCCATCGCCTCGGCCCTGAGCTGGGTTGCCGAGAACCTGCGGTTGTTCGCGCTGAACATCATTGTGACCACCGCGGCGGACCTTTGGGCGGTGCGCTACCCGGACACCCACCCCCTTTACGTGCTGGAGCTTTCCGCTGACGACCCGCACAGCGGCATGACAACCCAGCGGATCAGCGTCCGGAGCCAGGAGCTGAGCGACAAGCAGCGCCCTGCCGTGCTGCTGGCCACCGAAAAAATGGACGACAACCCCAACTGGCGATTAATGAACTCCGGGGAACTCCTCCACATCAAGCCTTCGCTGCAGATCGAGACCAGCTATCCGCTGCCGCCGTCTCCGCGCCACCGGCTGACACTCGCCGATCTCAACGACCGGGCCGCAGCGTCGCAGCGTCCCCTGAAAGTCGGCAGCGTCCCTTGAAAGTCGGCCGGGTCCCCGGGGCGGGTGGGCTGAGCTGGGCTGGGCTGAGCGCCCCGCGGCGCGCTCAGCTGAGCCCGCGCCGGACCCGGGCTGCCGCTTCCAGGATCATCCAGGCCGAAAGCTGGGTGGAAAGGCCGACGCCGGTTCCGGCCGGATAATGCCGGTCCGCCGGTTCCAGCGGATGCGGGGAGAAAACCGTCCGCTGCCCCCGCTTGGTCCGTCCCGCCCAGAGTGCCTGCGCCGTTGCGGTGACCAGTTCAGCGGCCTGCTCCCTCCGGTCCTCGGGAAGGGTTGGCGAGAGCGCTGCCAGAGCCAGGTAACGGCAGAGAATTCCGGTGAACAGGCCGGCGTCTCCCGTGCCGTGCGTGATCAGCACGGCGGTGCCCGCATGGCTCAGCTCATTGCTGATGGCTCCGACCAGTTCTGCGGCGCGGGAGAGGTTTGCCGGACCGCCAAGCTCCAGCAGCGCACCGAGGACCGGGCCCTGGTTGTAGGTGTAGACGGCCCGTTCCACAGCGGTCTCCCCGGAGCTGCCGTCCGCTGCCTTGACGCCGTCGAGGTACAGGCCGGTGCCGGGATCGATCAGAACGGTGTTGAGCCAGTCGATCAGCGACTGGGCGCGCTCGCGTTCACCGCTTCGCGCGAAATGCAGCGCCGCCGGGGCCGTTGCCGGAGTGTTTTTGAAGGTGCGTCGCCGGTTCCAGTACAGTCCGCCGCCAAAGTCCAGGGTGTGGGCTGACCGCAGGGCGTCACCGAGTGCTGCCAGCATCCGCGGGTGCTGGCGCCCGTGCGCCGCTGCGGCACCGCCGTCGTCGTCCTGATTCCGCTCGGGTCGGACGGGCACGAGCGTATCCAACCGGTGGACGGCCAGCGCCAGCCAGGCCATGTCGTCGAAGTACCAGTTGGTGGCCCGCAGCCCGTTCCGGAGCCGGATGGTGCGCACCAGCACATGGGCCTGCCGGGCCGCGCCGGGAGCTCCGCGCAGGGCGGCATCGACCAGCGCATCCACGTAGTGCGCCTGCCACCAGTAGTGCCAGGGGCCGGGCAGCACGCGCCGGGGCCTGGGGTTGTCGACGGATGCCAGCGTGGTGCCCGGGAGGCGGAGCAGGGGACGGGCGTAGGCAGCCGTGACGGAAGCGGCGGCGGCGTCTGCGCGGGCCTGGATTTCGTGCAGTGGTTCCTCGGGAAGCATGCGCACCACCCTAGACCTGTCGGTGCCGCCGTTACAGCCGAGGGGTCAAGCCCGGAGCGGAAGCGGTGCCGGAGGGCCGGTGTTCAACCGGCACCGCCGCCCGGCTGAAGATGCGTTGTGTGGCGGATCACAGTAGGCTCAATGTGCCGCCGCAGGGGCGGGCAGTAACTTTCGCAGGAGAACGCATGGACATTTCTGGCGCATCGGCACTCGTTACCGGAGGTGCCTCCGGGCTGGGGCGGGCCACGGCCCGCAGGCTGTACGACGCCGGAGCGTCAGTAATCCTGGTCGACCTTCCGTCCTCCGGCGGGCTGGCTTACGCCGCCGAGCTGGGCGATAACGCCCGTTTTGTTCCCGGCGACGTCACCGACGCCGGCCAGATGGCGGCGGCAGTGGAAACTGCCATGAATGCCGGTCCGCTGCGCGTGGCCGTGAACTGTGCGGGCATCGCCACTCCGGGCAAGGTGCTGGGCCGCAACGGTGTGCTGCCGCTGGACGATTTTGCCCGCGTCATCCAGGTGAACCTGATCGGCACGTTCAACGTGTGCCGGCTTGCGGCGCAGGCCATGGCCGAGACGGATCCGGTGGAAACGGGCGGCACTCCGGAGCGCGGGGTCATCATCAACACTGCCTCGGTTGCTGCTTTCGACGGACAGATTGGGCAGCCGGCGTACGCCGCGTCCAAGGGCGGTGTGGCGGCCATGACGCTGCCGCTGGCACGGGAACTGGCCAGACACCTGATCCGAGTGGTCACGATCGCCCCCGGAATCTTCGAGACCCCCATGATGGCGGGCCTGCCGCAGGAGGCCCAGGACTCGCTGGGCAGCCAGGTGCCGCATCCCTCCCGGCTGGGCCGGCCTGATGAATACGCGGCCCTGGCAGCGCACATCATCGAGAACCAGATGCTCAACGGCGAAACAATCCGGCTGGACGGCGCCATTCGGATGGGACCGCGCTGAGTTGGCTCTTGATTCTTCCGCTCCGTCCACTTTTCCACGTCCTCCCGTTCCTTCCGGCTCCTCCGCAGCCTCCGAGGCCCTGCGGGCTTCGGCGCTTCCTGCCGCCCCTTCCGGTTCCTCCGTGGCCCCGCCCGTTTCAGCGCTTCCGAACGCCGATTTTTATGCCTTCGAAGATCTGCTGAGCGCCCGGGAACAGGAGAAACTCGCCGAACTGCGGGCGTTCCTCGCCGCGGAGGTCGCCCCGCATGCTGCCCAATGGTGGCAGGACGCCCGGTTTCCGACCGAGCTGCTGCCCAAACTCGCGGCGCTGGAGCTCTCGACTCCCGTGCAGCAGGGCTACAGCCCACTGTTTACCGGGCTGGTGATCGCTGAAATGACCCGGACGGACACCTCCATTGCAACGTTCTTCATGGTCCACCACGACCTCTTTGTGGAGGCCCTGCATGCCTTCGGCTCCCAGGACCAGAAGGACCGCCTGCTGGCCGACGCGCTGGCGCTGCGGATCACCGGAGCCTTCGCCTTGACCGAGCCGGACCACGGTTCCGACGTCGCCGGAGGCATGGAGACCACCGCCGTCCGGGACGGGAATTCCTGGATTCTCAACGGCAGCAAACGCTGGATTGGCAACGGCACCTTCTGCGACTACATGCTGCTGTGGGCCCGCGAACCGGAGACCGGAAAGATCCGCGGGTTCCTGCTGGATGCCTCGCTGCCCGGTGTGCACCGCAGCAGAATCGAAAACAAGACGGCCCTTCGCACCGTGCAGAATGCCGACATCACGCTGACCGGCGTCCGTGTCCGCGAAGCCGACCGGCTGGCCGGCATCGACAGCTTCGAGGACATCAAGCACCTGCTGCGCGGGTCCCGCATCATGGTGGGCTGGCAGGCGGTGGGCACCCAGCTGGCCGCCGTCGATATTGCCCGGGCCTATGCCGTGGAGCGGCACCAATTCGGGCGGCCGCTGGCGTCGTTCCAGCTCGTCACCGAGCAGTTGGTGCGGATGCTCGGCAACACTGTGGCGAGCACCGGCATGCTCGCCCGCGTCGCCGAACTGGAACGCGGCGGCTACCCTTCGGCGGGCAACCGGACCGCCGCCAGGAGCGAATCCGACGGCATGGCGCAGGCGGCGCTGGCCAAGTCCTATGCCAGCCGCAAGATGCGCGAAACCGTGGCGCTGGGCCGCAGCATCCTGGGCGGCAACGGAATCGTGACCGACTACCGCATGGCCAAAGTCTTCGCCGATGCCGAAGCCATTTATACGTACGAGGGCTCGTACGAGATCAATTCCCTCATTGTGGGCCGCGACATCACCGGGATCTCGGCGCTGCGCTGACCCGCTGACTCCGGAGGCCCCGGGCACCCGGAGGTCCGCAGACCCCGCTGCACTGGGAAATCCGGGCACCGGGGTCACCGGCGGGTCAGCGGCGGAAGCGTGCCAGCGGGTTGTCCAGCCGGCCGGAAAACTGCAGCCCGCCCGACGGATCGCTCAGGTCCAGCATTTGCTGGTTGTTGCGCAGCTGCAGCCGGTTCAGGCAGGAGAGGACGAAATCTTCGGCGAAGAGATCGTGGGTGGCGAACTCGGCTGCCAGTTCCGGATGCGCGTCCTGGTACTCCAGGACCACCGATGCCACGGTTTCCCAGAACTTGCCGGTCTCCAGCTGCCCGTCTTCCTCCAGCAGGGCCGCCAGGAAGCGGAAGATGCAGTCGAACACATCGGTGAAAATCGAGAGGACCTTGTCGTCCTGCGGGATGTCTATCCGTACGCGGGTGCAGTCCTCCGGCAGGGGAGTGCGGTCGCCCATCACCACGATTTCCTCAGCAATGTCCTTCATGATCGTCCGCTGGACTGCTCCGTTCCGGAGCACCATGATCAGGTTCTCGCCGTGCGGCATAAAGGCGAGTTCATAGGCATAAAAGCAGTGCAACAGAGGCACCAGGTAGGCCCGGAGATACTGCTCCAACCACGCCTGGGCGCCGAGTCCGGACTGCTCGATCAGCGCTGAGGCCAGCGGCCGGCCGCCGGCATCGGTGTGCAGCAGGGAGGCCATGGTGGCCAGCTGCTCACCGCTGTCCAGCCGTTCGAGAGGACTCTCCCTCCACAGGGCGGAGAGCATCTTGCGGTAGGCCGAGCCCTTGGGGGAGCCGGCCTCGAAATAGCGGTTCGTGTAGCCGACTGCGGCATTCTCGCGCAGGATGCTGAAACCGGCCGCCTGCAGGGTTTTGTCGTTTCGGACCAGACCGTCCAGCCAGTCGTTGATGGCCGGGGTTGCCAGCATGTATTCGGGGGAGAGGCCGCGCATAAAGCCCATGTTCACCACGGACAGTGCCGTTTTCACGTAGCACCGGTCCGTCCGGTCCCGGTTGAAGAACGTCCGGATCGACTGCTGCGCCTGATACATGTCGTCGCCGGTTCCCAGATGCACCAGATGCCCCTGCGCAATTTCGGCCGCGAAGGTCACGGTGAGCTTATTGGTCCACTGCCACGGATGGACGGGCATGTACAGGTAATCGGCGGCATCGGCTCCGAGGCTCCCCAGCCGGGCGTCAAAGCCGGCGACGGCGGCGGCACCCAGCTCGTTCTCCAGATGGGTCCGGTAATCCAGGCCGGGGAGGGAGGTGAAGACGGAGCGGTCGCGGCGGACGGCGATCCACTCCAGATGCACGGGAGCTCCTGCTTCCGGTGCGTAGGCGAGGTAATCGTCCGATCCGAAGCCGAGCCGGCCGTTGTTGGCAACAAAGCAGGGATGTCCCTCGATCATGGAACGCTCAACCGCCTGGAAATCGGCGGCGGGATCCAAGCCCTTGGTGGCTCCGCGGGCCAGTGCGTCCGACGACGGCGCACCCGGGTAATTCTTGAAGGCGTGGGAGGCCAGCGTGCTGCTGATTTCCTCGAGGTAGACGGGCAGCATCTGGTCGTTGATGCCCAGAGTGGCGGAGAACTCGGTGATGAAAACCAGTGCGTCCAGCGACGTTTCAGTTCCTCCGGCAAACCGTTGGATGCTCGCGGCGGGAATCGACCAGTGGTCAAGTTCAAGCAGCCGGGCGGCAAAGCGGTACTCGGCACCGCCGTCGTCGGACACCAGACGGTAGGCGGCCTCCGTGGCCCGTGCCGGTCCTGCGGCCATGACTGCCGACGCCCGTGTCGTCGCCGGTGCGGCCGCGGTGTCTGCCGCCGGGCTGACCGGTTCCGGGGCGAGGATGCGCTCGTGCGAGAACTCCGCCAGCGCCTTGCGGATCAGGTGCCGGTTTGCCGTGGTCCACCGCTCGGGTGTCAGGTGTGCGGTCGTCGAACCGGCGGGGGCTTCCGCGGGGAAGTCGATGGCGTCAGATGTGGTGTTGGAAAAGATCATGGTCACGGGGCAACTCCTGAAACAGCGTCGGTGGGGTGTGCGGCGGGGACGGCGGCGTCGGCAGACTGACGGCTGCGGGCATAATCCCCGCGGGTGCAGAAGCTGAGCAGGGCGTCCTTGTCCGGAAGGGAGATGGTCTTGGCCGGTACGAAGCCCATCCGGGCATTCAGCGCGGCGATTTTGGTGTTGCGGACGTCCGGCTCCACGACAATGCGTTGCGTGCGCTCCTGGGCGAAGAGGAAATCCAGGACGGAGCGGAACACCGCCGTGGTGAATCCGGATCGCGGCTGTTCCGCCGGGCCCACGAGGAGGTGCATGCCGGTGTCTCCGGGCCGCACTTCATAGAGTCCGGCCAGCGGCGAGTGTGCCGGGGCGTACGATTCCATCAGGAACGCCGGTGTGCCGTCCTCCAGTCCAAGCCAGGCATGGTGATGCGGGTCTTCGGCTATCCGGGTGTATTCGGCTTCCACCTCCGCACGCGAGGCAGTGGTCATGCCCCAGAAGCGGGCGTAGTCGCGGACCATCCAGTCATGCAGCAGCGGTGCGTCACGGGCGGCATGCACCGGAACGATCGTGAAGTTCATGCCGACACCCGGTCGCCGTCGGGCTGCCGCACGGGGGATGAGGGGGAGGCTGCGGGGGAGTCTGCGGGGGAGCCTGCAGTGGAACTTGCGGGGGAGCCTGCAGCGGAACTTCCTCCGGCCGGCACGCCAAACTCCTGGAAGGCGATGCTGCGCTCCACGGGGTAGTGCTCGCGACCGAGCATCTCCCGAATGATGATCGAGTTCCGGTAGGCGGCCATCCCCAGGTCGGGGGTGACGAAGCCGTGGGTATGCAGCTCGGCATTCTGGACGAAGATCTCGCCCGCAGCGGTGCCGATCCCGTAGTTGCGGTCCACATCGAACCGGCCGGCGGCGTCGCGCTTGAGGCGCTCGCCGATTCCGGCCAGGAACTCCGGTTCCCGGTAGGAGTAGCCGGTGCCGAGGACGACGGCGTCGGTCTCCAGCAGGTGCCCCCGGTCCTGTTCATCGTGGTGCAGTTCCAGGGTGTGCCGGCCGGTTTCCGGATGATAGCGGGCCGCGCGCAGCTCCAGGTGGGTCAGCAGCCGCGTCCGGGGTTCTCCGTTGAGGCTCAGTGCATACAGGGTGTCGTAGATTTCGTTGATCAGCTCGGAATCGATGCCCTTGTAAAGGTTCTTCTGGGTGGCCACCAGAGTGTCCCGGGTGGTTTCCGGAAGGGCGTGGAAGTAGTCCACATACTCCGGGGACGTCATTTCCAGGGTCAGCTTGGTGTACTCCAGCGGGAAGAAGCGCCCCGACCGGGTCACCCAGTTCAGCTCGTAGCCGTGAGCCGGCAGATCCTGAAGCAGATCCAGGTAAATCTCCGCGGCACTCTGGCCGCTGCCGACCACCGTGATGCTCGAGCGGGACTGCAGCTCGGCCTTCCGCGCCAGATAGTCGGCGTTGTGCAGCACCAGGCCTCCGGCGTCGGTGATGCCGCGGGCTGCGGGCGGGATGTGCGGGGATGTTCCGGTGCCCAGGACCAGGCGGCGGCCGAGCCGGATCCGGGGTCCGCCGGGACCGTCGGTGTGTACCGCGTACACGCCGTCGTCGTACCGCACCCGGGTCACGCGCTCGCCGAAGTGCACGTTGGGCAGCGCATCGGCCACCCACTGGCAGTAGGCGTTGAACTCGGCCCGGAGCGGATAGAAGTTCTCCCGAATGTAGAAGCGGTACAGCCGCCCGGTTTCCTTCAGGAAGTTCAGGAACGAATAGGGCGACGTCGGATCGGCCAGCGTGACCAGATCCGCCATGAAGGGGACCTGCAGGTGTGCGGAGTCCAGCATCATTCCCGGATGCCAGTCGAAGCCGGGCCGCTGGTCGACGAACACCAGGTCCAAATCGGCTATCGGCTCCGTGAGTGCGGCGAGTCCCAGATTGAAAGGCCCGACGCCGATGCCGACGGCGTCGTACACGTGCCCCTGCGGCGGCGCTGAGGGTGCCGGAGAAGTTGAGGGTGCCAGGGAAGTTGACGGTGCCGGAGAACCTGACGGTGCCGGGAGGGAAGAGTCGAAGGGGGCGGCGGGGTTCATGCGGCGGCTCCTGCCAGGTAGTTGTCTCCGGCGGTGCGGATCAGCGCAAGGATTTCGCTGACATCCTCGAGCGTGGTTTCGGCGTTGAGCAGGGTGAATTTCAAGTAGTGGCGGCCGCCCAGTGTGGTTCCGGCAACCACTGCTTCGCCGGAGGCAAAAATGTCCTTGCGAATGCGCTGGTTCATGGCGTCGGCGGTGTCGGCATCCACGCCGGCGGGAAGGTAGCGGAACACCAGGGTGCTGAGCTGTGCGGGTGCCGCGAGGTCGAAGTCGGGGTCGGCGGACAGGATGCCGGAAACGTCGGCGGCCAGGTCCACGGCCGCGTCGAGAAGGAGCCCGATGCCGTCGGCACCCATGAGCCGCAGGGTGAGCCAGAGTTTCAGCGCATCGAACCGCCGAGTGGTCTGGAGGCTCTTGTCGACCTGGTTCGGAACCAGTTCCCGGGCGGCGCTTTCCGGATTGAGGTAATCCGCATGGAACGTGACATGCCCGAGCATCGCGGTGTCGCGCACCAACAGCGCGCTGGAGGAAACGGGCTGGAAGAACGTCTTGTGGAAGTCGACGGTGACTGAATCGGCGGCATCGATGCCGTCCAACAGGTGCCGGTGCCGCAGGGAGGTGATGAGCCCGCCACCGTAGGCGGCGTCCACATGCAGCCAGGTGTCGTGCTCGCGGGCCAGGGCCGCGGTGGCGGACAGCGGGTCGATGCTGCCGAAGTCGGTGGTGCCGGCGGTGGCAACTATGGCCATCGGAGTTTCGCCGCGGCCGATGCTGGTCACCAGGGCCCCGCGCAGGGCCTCGGGATCCATCCGGCGGGAAGAGTCGCACGGAACGGGCACGACGGCGTCGTACCCCAGTCCCAGAAGCGATGCGGACTTGGAGATGCTGAAGTGGCTGGCCTCGGAAGTGAAAATACGCAGGCCGTCCAGCAGTGCCGGAAGCCGCTGGCCCTCGTGGCGCGGATCCAGCCGCAGCTTGGACACGGCGGAATTTCGGGCGATCAGCAGGCCCTGCAGGTTTGAGGCGGTGCCGCCGCTCGTAAAGACTCCGTCTGCGGCGGGGCCGAGTCCCAGCCGCTCAGTTGTCCAGCGGATCAGGCGCCGCTCGATCAGCGTGGCGCCTGCGCTTTGGTCCCATGTGTCCAGCGAGGAATTCACGGCGGACAGGATCGCCTCGCCCACGAGTGCCGGAATAACCACCGGGCAGTTCAGATGCGCCGCGTACTTGGTGTCGTGGAAGTACACAGCGTCCTGCAAATAGGCTCCGGCAAGTTCCTGCAGTGCTGCTGCGGTGTTCGGCAGCGGTGACTCCAGGTCTATGCCGTCCACGGTTGGTGCCAATTGTGCCGGAGTGGTTCCCGTGAACGGTTTGGTGGTCCCAGCGACCGTCGCCGCCACCAGGTTCACGCCCTGAACGACGTCGGCGGTGTAGCGTCCGGTGGTCCGCGCGTTGAACAGGTGGCTGGCGGCGGCCATTTCCAGTTCGACCTGCGCTGCCAGGTCTGCGCGCTCTTCAGTGTGGTGCAGCAAGGTCACTGCGACTCCCTCGGTTTTAGAGTAGATAACTCAGGCAACCCTTACTTAGGGTGACCTTTACGTCAAACTAATGTGACGTAATTGCATTTCGACCCGAAATACCGCGGTTTATGGCTAAAATTACGCGCGGAACAAGGAAGCTTTTTTGCCCCGGAGCGGTCCGGGTGGTGCTGGAACCGGGATGTCAGTAGGCTTACTAAAAAGGTCTGCCGAACCTCCCAGCTGCGATTCGCGGGGGAACGGCGGGCGCACGCAGACGGAAAGGCAGAGTTGATGGACGAGCAGAGCATTCCCGATCCCGAGCTGGGCAACGACCCCGCACTGGCCGACGATTTTGTCGACGTCGTAACTCCGGACGAGGTCGCCGACGTTCCGCTGGACGATCTGGCGGACGCTGATGACCTGAGCAACGCTGATGAGTTCATTGACCCCGAAGACCTGAGCTATCCGGGGGCGGCGGAAGACAATCCGGACCGTTGGCAGGAGGACCCTTTGGTGAACGAAGAGCCGCTGGCGAACGAACCGGGCACGCTGTCGGACCAGACCCTGAGGGACGAAACCGCGGAAGAGCGCTTCGAGGAGGGGGACTCCCAGGTTCCTCCGGAGGTCCCCACCATTGGAGAAGCGGCCCTCGACGTCGACTTCGACGATCCCACCTCTGCGGATGAAGAGGACGGCAGCGACGACCCGGCGCACCTTGGCGGGGATCCGCTCGCTGACTTCGATCCGGAGAACCGCGAACTCTGAGGAGCTGCTCCGGCCGGGAAGATCGCAGGGACCGTCTAACCTGTGTTTATGCCTTCTTTTCGAGCCCAGCTGAACATCACGGGGCTGAAGCCCGGCATCCGGCCTGAAGCGGTGATGGAGACGGCAGTTGCCGCGGTGGCCGCCAGCCACCATGTCGAAGCCAACCAGCTCGATATCGTCAGCGGCATACCGCGCATCACCCTGCGGTTCATGGTTCCCGATAATGAATGGTCGTTGGAGAACTCCCAGGCGAAGCGCGCTGCAGCCAATATGCGTCATGCCGTGGACGGTGTCGCCGAGGCAGAGCGGCTGCGTGTCCTGCGGCGGCAGCGGGGCCGATGGGTTTCGCTCTGACCCGGCTCGGATATCGGACCCGACCGGGCTGGAAGACCCGACTGGGCTAGAAGAGCAGGACCAACCGGCCGCGGACACCGCCGGCTTCGAGCCGGCGGTGCGCCTCGGCGGCCTTGTCCGCCGGCAGTCGATCAGCCACCCGGAGGGTCAGCGTGCCGTCCTCAGCGAGGCGGCGGAGCGCCTCCAGCTTTTGGCCCGAATGGTATTCGTCCCGTACGGCAATGGCATGCACCGTAATGCCGCGGCCCGGGTCCTGCTGCCACCACCGATAAGTGGCGAATCCGCCGCCGTCCTTCACCGCGGAGACGGCCTTTTCATTCATCACTGCGGCATCGGCGACGGCGTCGACTCCGTCCGGGAACAGCTCACGGACCTGCTCCGCGACGCCGTCACCGCGCTCCACCACGTAGTCCGGTCCCAGATCGGAGACCAGCGTGCGGTCCTTTTCGGCGGCGTCGGCCACAACCACCAAGCCCGCCTGCTTGGCCAGCTGCACGAGGTAGTTTCCCAGGGTTCCGGCCGCACCAGTCACCGCGAGTGACTGTCCCGGCTGCAGACCCAGCTTCTCGAGGGTCTGCACCGCCGTCAGCCCGTTCATGGGCAGAGTGGATGCCTCCGCGAAATCCCTACCCGCCGGAATACGTGCCAGCGAATCGGCAGGCGCCACCAAATACTCCGCATAGGCTCCCCGGTGCGCTCCCAGCGGCAGGGCGATGGACATGACCTTGTCGCCGATCTCCCACCCGCCGGCGTCGTTCGATTCGTCGATGATTCCTGCCGCGTCCATGCCGGGAATCGCCGGGAATTCAAGGTGTCCCTTGCCCTGCCCTCCGCTGCGCAAGACGGTGTCCGTCGGACTCACTGCCGCTGCTTTGACCCGGATGCGCACTTCGCCCGGCCCGGCATGGGGCTCGGGAACGTCCAATACGGTCAGGGCCTCCGGGCCGCCAAACTTTTCCACGCCGATGATCTTCATACCCGGCGGCAACGAACACGGATGCCGGAGTATTCCTTCCGGGCCACGGCCTACGCTTCTTCCTCCGCTGGCGGCTCGGCTTCCTGTTCCTGCTGGGGGTGACGTTCGTTCCACCGTCTTTCATGGTCCACCTGATGGCGGCGGGATCCGGCCGAGAGCAATACAAGGAAGGCGGAGCCTGCGGCCGCAGCACCAATAACCATCGATCCCGGCGTGCCTGTCAGCCGTTCCAAAGCCACGCAGGACAGCCCCCAGGCTGCGGCCACCGCCACGGCCAGGTGACCGCGATCCGTCATGCAGACCACTATGACGCCCATGGTCACCGTCACCAGTCCGATCAGGGCCCAGGCGACACCGCCCCAGCCGGCCAGATCCGCGTTCGTGCTGGTCAGGATGTGGGCAGCGGATGTGGTCAGCGAGAAGATGCCTGCGGCGAAAAACAGTCCGAGGGGGACATCGGTCACCCACCCCTCCGTCCGGGTTGCAGGCGGAATGCTATTGCTCCGGTGAATGCACAGCAGCCCCAGTGCTACCTGGGCGACCGCGACCGCCAGCACACCTGCTGCCGTTCCGGCCGAAACGGCCAGCAGCCAGCCGAACGCCACTAATTCGGCTGCCAGGACAAGCCAGCCAAACCAATCGTGCCGCGAATTGGTGCGCTGTCGTGGAAGCCATTGGTAGACGGCGTATGCAAGCAATCCTGCGACTATCGGCAACCAGAGCCACCACACCATCGCTGCGGGAGCGAGCAGCGATCCCGTCGGGTCCAGGGCTCCCTGCAGGCGGGCGGCGGCCGATTCATTGTCCGCACTCACTGTGAACGCCGTGGACCATACCGCCCCTGCGGTTGCTGCCGACACGGCGACGCGGCGGATGAGCCGGACCGGGATGGCAGCCCGGCCTGACCTTGGTGACCGCGGCGGGTTCACCGTGCCGGTGGCCGCAGGATCAGACACGCCTTCGGATCTATCCGGCGCCGTTCCCCCGCGGTGCAGTTCAGCCGGCTTTCCTGCGGGTCCGCGTTTCGGTTTGGGCAGCGGCGTCCGTTTGGGCAGGTGTGCCGGCTCCGCTGGCTTCACCAGCCGTTTCGGAGCTGTCTTTCCGCTGGTGCCTCGCAGTGGAGGGGCCGGATCCGGAACACCCTGCGGATCGGGAAAGGACTGTGCATCCTGACGGTGCTGAGCATCCGGAGCGTTCAGGTCCTCCGGGCCGTGCTGTGCATCCGGGCGACGCTGCTCCACCGGACGACGCTGCTCCACCGAACCGCGCTGCTCCACCGGACCGCGCTGCGTCTCCGGGCCGGGCTGCGGTGCGGACGGCTTCGACGGCGGATTCATCAGGGTCCTTCCCTGGGGAGAGCGTCCGCGGGCACTGCCCTGGACGTTTGCATCCAGCCTACCCATTGGCAACCCTAAACAGGGAAGAAATTCCTTACCTGCCGAAAGGCTGCAGGTGCGGTCCCCGCGGCCGGTCGTTTTGGATGATCGGGGCCCCTTAGGCCCCCGGCGCGAAGGCCAAGGAAAGACCGCTCTGGTACTGCACCGGCCGCTTCGTCAACGGATCCACAAACTCCACCGAGCGGGCGAGCAGCTGCAGTGGCCGAGAGTAGTCATCCTGCGCCTGGGGCAGCAGCTCCGGGTAAAAGGAATCGTTCAGGATGCCGATTCCCAGCGAGGCCATGTGCACGCGAAGTTGGTGCGTTTTGCCGGTGTGGGGCTGCAAGCGGTACCTGCCCACGCCGTCGTGCGCTTCCATGAGCTCGACACGCGTTTCCGCATTCGGCTCGCCCTCCACCTCCTGCGCCAGCAAATAGGTGCGCGACTTGATCATGCGGCTGCGCACGATCCGCGGCAGCTCCAGATCGGTGCGCACCGGTGCTACTGCCTCGTACTCCTTGGAGATGCGGCGTTTTTCGAACAGCGTCTGGTATTTTCCGCGGGTTTTCGGATTTGTCGAAAAGAGCAGTACGCCTGCAGTCATCCGGTCCAGCCGGTGCATGGGAATGAGGTCGGGAATGTCCAGCTGCACCCGAAGCCTGACCAATGCCGATTCAGCCACGTACATCCCGCCGGGCGTAGTCGGCAGGAAATGCGGTTTGTCGACAACCAGCAGGTCCTCGTCCTGGTGCAGGATGTTGATCTCCACCGGCAGCCGTTTTTCGGGCGGCAGTTCCCGGTAGTACCAGATGAACGTGTGCTCGTTCAGGGGGGTGCGGTCGGTCAGGGGAATGCCGCCCAGGCCCACGACCTCGCCCCGGGTGAACCGGTCCACTATTCCGTCCGGATCCACGTGGCCGAAGCGGGAGAGCACGTAGTCCATCGCAGTTTCCCACGGGCCTTCAACCGGCAGCCGCAGACGGGTCGCGTTCACGCCGTTGCGCACGGGAAGGGGAGATGACATCACCCTTCAAGACTACCGAGTGCGGAAGGGGGCGGCCGACGACGGCGCCGGGCGCAGGAGGCCAGCTCACCGTCCATCCGGGGCACCGGCCTGTGAGCGGGCCGGTGCGGGTCAGTCGGGAGGGTTCAGGAAAGCGGGGTGTGGGGTGCAGCGCAGATGACGGTTTTTTCGTCCAGGGCGTCGGTTATCCGCTGGAGGAACCCGGCAATGATCTCCGCTTCCTCCGGCGACAGGGAGGCGGCTACCGCCATCATGCGCTCGTGCATCGGACCAAGAAACTCCCGCATTTCCGTGTCCGACTTCTCAGTCGGGACGAGTTCCAGCGCCCGTCGATCGGTGGGGTGCAGCCGCCTCTCAATGTGCCCGCTGCTGACAAGGCGGTCGATCAGAGCAGTGGTGGACGCAGTGGAAATGGAGAGCAGGCGGCTCAAGTCCGTTGGTCCAAGAGCGATTCCCTGCTGGTGGGCACGCATCAAATGCCGGAGCGCCTGCATGTCTTTCTCATTGATGCCCAGCTCTTCGCGTGTCCGCCGGCGCATTTCCTGTTCCGCAGAGCGGTAGTCCCGCAGCGTATTGAGCACGGCCCGGGCGGGCTCCTGTTCCGGCCGGGTCGGATACCAGAAGCCTGTCACTCCGGAAGGGGAGGAAGGGTCCATACGGCTCATAGTACGGTGTGCCGGCTCAGAGTACGGTTTGCGGGAATCGGCCGCGGACCGGCCGGTGACCGGCGGGGGGCTAGGCGGGCCGTCGGCCGCGGACCGTTGGGGGACCGGCGAGTTACAGCTAGGCGGGCCGAGTACCGGAGACGGGTTGGCAATGCGGACAGTAATACAGATCCCGCAACTCCAAGGCATTGTCTCCGACCAGTTCGTGGGCAACCTTCGTTCCGCACCGCAGGCAGCCGCGGGTCTCGCGGTTGTAGACCCACAGCGGATCTCGTCCCATGTTGCCGGTTGTGATTCTGCGGCTGCGGGCCTTGTTGGCTTCGAGCAGCCGCTTGGACAGATCAATGATGCGCTGCAGGTTGGGGACCTCCCCCACAGGTGTCAGCGGATGGACTCCGGCCAGAAAACAGATTTCACACCGGTAGACGTTGCCGATCCCGGCCAGATTGCGCTGGTCCAGCAGCGCCAGGCCGATGGGCCGTTCGGGAACCGATTGGATTCGCCGCAGGGCCTCGGACGCATCCCAGTCCGGACCGAGCAGATCCGGACCGAGGTACCCGACGGCGTCGTCCTCTTCGCTGCGGGGAAGGGCCCCCAGGAAACCGAGGTCAAAGCCGACAATCTGCTTAGTCGACGTCTCCAAAATGCAGCGGGCCTTGAACGCCGGCCGCCGCCACCGCTCGCCGCGGTTGTAGACGTGCCACAACCCTTCCATCTTGAGGTGGGAATGCAGGATCCAGCCGGTGTCCGCAGCATTCGTAGCTGCAGAACCCGCAGTTGCCCGCCCCGCAGTTGCCCGCCCTGCGGTTACCCGCGCCGCTGCAGCGTCCACACCTGAACCGTCCACATCTGATCCGTCCAAGCGGATCAGCAGGTGTTTGCCGCGGGAAACGACATCGGCAACTGTGTGGCCGGAGAAATCGGTGGTCGCGAATTTGGGAACGCGGATGTCGCACCGGGTGAGGGTCTGCCCCGCCAGGACGGTATTGAGCTCACGGGCAGCCCGCCAGACGGTATCTCCTTCAGGCACTGTCTCCTCCCCGGCCGGGCCCGGCCGCGCCGGCTAGCGGTCGCGGTGAATCAGACGGTGAATCAGACACGGTAGCGCAGCCCCTTTGGCGTCGTGTAAAAACCGGCGTGCGTGAGGGCACGGGCAGCGTCCGTGTCCAGGATGTCCACCCCGTTGACCTTCTCTATAGCCATCTTTTCCGCGGCACCCCTGCGGATAATACCCACCAAAGCCTCGGCTGAGAGCTCAAGGGCAGCAGGATCCTCGGTGAAGGAGAGCAGGGTTTTCCCTCCGCGTTCGGCATAGATGGTCAAATCTCCGTCCACCAGCACTACCAGGGCACCGGCTTTCCGGCCGGGCCGGTGTCCGCCGTCGAGCGCGGGCCAGGGCAGCGCTGCGCCGTACGGATTCGCCGGATCCGTGGCAGCCAGCGCCACAGCCGTCGGTTCCGGCTTCCGCAGCTGTGCGTCCTCGGAAAAGGACCGCAGCCGGTCGACAGTGGCTGGAACGGCAAACTGCGCGGCTCCAAGTTGTTCGATGAAGTATCCGCGCCGGCAGCGGCCCATCTCCTCAAGTCGTGCCAGCACCTTGTACAGCAGGCCGAAGCCGCCGGGTGTTCCCTCGCTGGCGACAGAACCGCGGGTGAGGATGCCATAGCGGTCCATCAGCAGCTCGGCTGTTGCATGCGCGTGGATGGTGGTGTCAGATTCGACCGGAGGCAGCATGCTCCAGCGCCCGGCGACCAGCTGCGGTGCGTTCCGCAGGGCAGCGGGCTGGCTGCCGGCGGCCAGGCGCATCGACCCTCCGGTGAGGGACGCGCCGGGAGCGCGGCCGATCCTGCCCAGCCGCGCGGTGCGGGCCCGCGGAGTGGCGGCCCGCTGTTTGTGCGCCGTCTTGCCGCCGGAGAGCAGGGAGCGGACCGGGGTGAAGGTGTCATTGGTGATCCGCCCGGACCAGACCAAATCCCACAGGGCACCGATGACATTGGCATCGGAGGATTGCGAACCCTGAGCCGCCAGGGCATCCACCAATTGGCGGAAGAAATAGGCTCCGCCTCCGGACAGGAGGTTCAGCAGCTGCAGCTGCAGGTCAGAGGGGTCAAAATCATTTGCGGGATTCAGGGTCAGGGGTGCGTTTTCGGCAAGGTGCAGAGCAATCCAGCCGTCGTTACCGGGCAGTGCGCCGGTTCCGGACCAGAGGACTTCTCCGGTGGCAGTGAGCTCGTCCAGCATTGACGGAGTGTAGTTCCGGACCCGGGAGCCCAGAATGAGCGGTTCCCATGCCGATGCCGGGATGGGCACTCCGGAGAGCTGGTCGATCACGGTGGCAACGCCGTCGAGCCCGCGCAGGGAAGAGCCGATGTTTTGCCACACCGGCAGGAATCTGGCGTACGTCGCCGGATCCACCGGCTCCACTTCCGACCGCAGCGCGGCCAGCGACCGGCGGCGCAGGCGGCGCAGCACGTCGGCGTCGCACCATTCGGTTCCGGCGGGGATGCCGGGCACGGTAAGCACCGCACCCGGCGTGCTGTCGACTCCCGCTGCGGTGTCCAGAATGGAGGTTTCCGCCGGCCGGAACTCGCCTTCCACCACCCGTCCTTCGCCGGCGAGCCGCTGAAGCGTTCCGGTGACGACGGCGACGCCCAGCCCCAGCCTCGCGGCGGCTTCCGCGGCGGTGAACGGCCCGTGCGTGCGGGCGTACCGGCCGACGAGGTCGCCCAGCGGATCGGCGACGGGCTCAATGAAGGCCAGCGGAACACCCATGGGCAGCGGAACGCCCAGGGCATCGCGCAGTCGGGCCGCATCCTCGATCGCCGCATAACGGGACTGCCCGGCGACGCCCACCTTGAGGGCACGGTTCGAACGGACCAGCTCCTCAAGGAGCTCGGACGCATACTCCGGAGTGGCAGAGTGGGCGGGTTCCGTGTGCTCAGCTGGCGTGTTGTGGTCCTGCGGGACGGCCTGCTTTGCTGACACCCCGTGTCCCGGCCCTGTCGCGAGCGCCGCTGACGTGGCGCCGTCGTCGTTCTGTGCGGCGGGATCATGCTGTGCGGGACTGCTGTCGGCTGCCGGTGGCTGCAGCCGGGCTGCCGTTTCGGATACCGTGAGCGGTCCCAGCAGCCGGAGCAGATCAGCGACTCCTTCAATTCCCCGGACACGGCGGTCTGCTGCCAGGCGCTGCAGCTCACGCTCAACCTGCGCGATGATGCGCGCATCGAGGAGCTCGCGCAGTTCTGCCCGGCCGAGCAATTCGTTGAGCAGCGTCGGATCCAGCGACAGGGCCGCAGCGCGGCGTTCCGCCAGCGGCGAGTCTCCCTCGTACAGGAACGCGCCGATGTAGCCGAAGAGCAGCGACCGGGCAAAGGGCGACGGCGAGGGGGTGGTGGTTTCCACCAAGCGGATTTCGCGCCGCTCGATTCCGGCGGCGATGTCCTTCAAAGCGGGCAGGTCGTAGACGTCCTGCAGGCATTCACGCACCGTTTCGAGCACGATGGGAAAGGTCGGGTACTTCTTCGCGACGTCCAGCAGCTGTGCCGACCGCTGCCGCTGCTGCCACAGCGGACTGCGCTTCCCGGGATTTTGCCGCGGCAGCAGCAGTGCCCGTGCGGCGCATTCACGGAACCGTGAAGCGAACAGGGCCGATCCGCCGACCTCTGCCGTGACTATCGATTCGAGTTCGTCCGCCTCGAAGAGGAACAGTTCCGCCCCCGGAGGTTCGTCCTCCATGAGCGGCACCCGCAGCACGATGCCGTCGTCGGACGCCATCGCCGAGCCGTCCAGCCCGTACCGCTGATGCAGTCTTGCCCCCACAGCCAGAGCCCAAGGGGCATGGACCGGCATTCCGTACGGGCTGTGCAGGACAACCCGCCAGTCTCCGAGTTCGTCGTGGAAACGCTCCACCACCAGCGTCCGGTCATTCGGCACCACGTCGGTGGCCTGCTGCTGATCACGCAGGTAGGTGATGAGGTTTCCGGCCGCCCACTCATCGAGCCCGACGGCGGCGAGGCGCTCCCGGGCTTTCGCATCGTCGCTGCCGGACATCTCCCGGACGAAGGCGCCGAGGGCCCGGCCCAACTCGACCGGCCGGCCCAGGGAATCTCCGCGCCAGAAGGGCAGCTTTCCGGGCTGCCCGAAGGCGGGGGAGACCAGCACCCGATCATGGGTGATGTCCTCGATCCGCCAGCTCGTGGCGCCCAGGGCGAAAATGTCGCCGACCCGGGATTCGTAGACCATTTCCTCGTCGAGCTCTCCGACGCGCCGGCTGTTTTTGCCCTCGGAGTCGCCGACCAGATAAACGCCGAACAGGCCGCGGTCCGGGATGGTTCCGCCGGAGGTCACCGCCAGCCGCTGCGCTCCGGGGCGTCCGGTGATGGTGCCTTCGGTGCGGTCCCAGACAATACGCGGTCGCAGTTCCGCGAACTCGTCGGAGGGATACCGCCCGGCCAGCAGATCCAAGGTGGCATCGAAGGCCGAGCGCGGCAGCCCGGCGAAGGGTGCGGACCGGCGGACGACGTCGAACCATTCCTCCACATCGATCGACCCCAGAGCAGCTGCCGCCACGGTCTGCTGGGCGAGGATGTCCAGGGGATTGGAGGGGATCGACAGAGGCTCGATCTGTCCGGCAAGCATGCGTTCGGCAACAACAGCGGAATTGAGCAGGTCTCCGCGGTGCTTCGGAAACATGACGCCTTGGGATGTTTCTCCCACCTGGTGTCCTGCGCGGCCGACACGCTGCAGCCCGCTGGCCACCGAAGGTGGGGATTCGACCTGGATCACCAGGTCCACGGCACCCATGTCGATGCCCAGTTCCAGTGAGCTGGTCGCCACCACGCAGCGCAGTCGTCCGGATTTGAGGTCGTCTTCGATCAGGGCGCGCTGGTCTTTCGAAACCGAGCCGTGATGGGCGCGGGCCAGCAGGAGGTTATTCTCATCCGTCTCTGTCTGGGGTTCCGGTTCGCGGTAGCGGATGGACACTCCGGCCTGCGCCATCAGCTGTGCGGGGGGACGAGTCGCGGATGGTGCCGCGCTCCGGGTGCCGTCATTCCGGTTGGTCCCGGTCATGCCGTCGGTCCCGGTGGCAGCGGCCGCCGCTTCCGACAGTGCGGCCGCCTCCTTCCGGAACGCGTGAATTTCGTTCAGTCTTGCGGTCAACCGCTCAGCCAGCCGCCGGGAATTGGCGAACACGATGGTGGAGCGGTTGGCCTCGACGAGGTCCACGATCTTTTCCTCGACATGGGGCCAGATGCTGGCCTGCGGCGCGTATCCCCCCTCAACGGTGTCTTCGGCTGCAGGCGCCCCGCCCAGGTCCGACATGTCTTCCACCGGAACAGTCACGGTCAGGTTCCACGATTTCGTGGAGGACGGTGCGACGATGTGGACCGGTGCATTTCCGCCCAGGAAGCGGGCGACGGTTTCGTGGGGTTCCACCGTCGCGGACAGTCCGATGCGCTGGACCGGTTTGTCCAGCATTGCGTCCAGCCGGGCGAGAGTTACCGCCAGATGTGCGCCCCGCTTGGTTCCGGCGACGGCATGCACCTCGTCGACGATGACGGTCTCCACTTCCGCCAGCGTTTCCCGTGCCCGTGATGTCAGCATAAGGAACAGGGATTCCGGAGTGGTGATGAGGATGTCCGGCGGGCGGGTCAGCAGGGTCCTGCGTTCGTTCTGGGGGGTGTCTCCGGAACGGACTCCCACGGTGATGCCCGGTGTGGGCAGGCCCAGACGTTTGGCGGTTTGGGTGATGCCGATCAGGGGAGAGCGCAGGTTCCGTTCCACGTCGACGCCAAGCGCCTTCAACGGCGAGATGTACAGAACCTTTGTCTTGCGCTTGGGCTCAGCAGTTCTTTTGCGTCCGGGTACTTTCGCGGACTTTCCGCCTGGAGCTGGAGCTGGAGCTGGAGCTGGAGCTGGAGCTGGAGCTGGAGCCGTTGTCGTAGCGGTAACTGCTGTCGCATCAGCCGCGGCGGCGGTTCCGGCGGCTGATGCAATGAAACTGTCCAGGGCCCAGAGAAATGCCGCCAGCGTCTTTCCCGAACCTGTCGGTGCAACGACCAGCGCATTCGACCCCTCGGAGATGGCCTCCCACGCTCCGGTTTGCGCAGGTGTGGGCGCATCAAAAGCACCCTCGAACCACTCCCTGGTGGCGGGGGTGAACTTCTGCAGCACCGAAGCTCCCGATGTCATGAGAACCATTGTTCCGCACGGCCCTGACACTTTTGACCCATGGGCGCGAGGTTTGGCTGGAGGCCGAATCCCGGAGGGCTGATCCCCGCAGTTACCTGATCCCGCAGTTAGAGGGCCGGCCCTCGAGATATCCGGGTCGTGTCCATCCGCCGTTGCATGCAGCCGGAGCCGGAGCCGGGGTCAGCACGGAAGAAGGTGTTCCGCAGGGGAATCCGATCGGGGTCCACGTACGACGGGGGAACGAACCATGGCACGCCCGACTTCACCTCGATGCGCCAGTTCTCCTTATGCACCTCGTGGTGGTGATGTGAGCACAGCAGTACCCCGTTGTCTGCCGATGTCGGTCCGCCGACATTCCAGTAACGAATATGGTGTGCTTCGGTCCATGGTCCGGGAATTGTGCAGCCCGGAAAAGCACAGCCTCCGTCTCTGGCGTGGAGCGCTTTTCGCAGGTGCGGCGGGAAGAGCCGCTGTGCCCGGCCAATGTCCAGAATTCTGCCTTCACCGGACAGGACGACGGGCAACAGGTCAGCATCACAAGCGAGTTTTCGGACGGCAGCTGCCGGAACAGGTCCGGAGAACGCAAAGTTTCCCGGCCGCACTGAATGACTGGCGGGCTCCGGGCCGTCCATGGGTTTGAGTACCGATCCGAAATCTAATTTCTGCAACAGAGATGCCGAATCGATCGTGACCAGCACCTGCGGCCGGGTTCCTCCGGAGGCGGGGACGCCGCCGGTCGAGAGGGCAGCTTTCGCTGCGTCCACGAGCCCTCCGAGCAGGCGCTGCGGGCGGGTACTACGGTTCAAGCGGGAAGCCGTGGCTGGGTCAGGTGGTGTTCCATCCCCGCGTTCGGCAGACCCGGCGATTACTGGGTCCGGTGCAGAGCCATCCGCTACCCGCGGCCCTGCAGCGGCATTCATCACGGTCAGCAGCGTTTCGTGCTGGTCATCGGTGCAATAGATATTCAGATGGTTGAGTCCGTTCTTCTTCCGTCCGGAAAATACCCCTTGGAAGCGGCGCAATTCCTCGTCCGTGGGTTCGGCGCCGTCCTGGTCAACCAGCAGCACCCATCGGCGGGCCGCCCGGACAAGGAAGTCTCCGTCTTGGCGGGCAGCCAGGGCAGAGAGGTCCGCCTCAATGGCTGAGGCGACAGAGGCCTCCGTGCGATGCCGGATCTCATCAACGGCATTCGCGACAACCATGGCGCCGGCTGAGGAGATAACGCCGCAGGCCGTGGCTTCCGCGAGCGCCGGCAAAGCGGCCGGAACAGGCTGCCCGCTGGCGCTGATCGACGGCAAGAGACTGGCAGCCAGCCTCAGGCGCCTTTGGGCTTCGGCGCGGTTGATACGGAGGCGGCACCGCATGTAGTCGGCAGTACTGCGGAACTCCCTGCGGACTTTTCCGGCCGCCTGCTCCGTACCGGATTCCGCGCAGAAGTCCGCCGGCTGTGCCCAGGTGTTGTTCCATGCGGGCTGGCCATCGGCGGGTGCGGGCATAACCGGGCTGTTGGCACCGAAGGCTTCGGTAACCCGGTGTGTCTCCAAGGCTTGAGCGCAAACAATCTGCAGATAGTCCACCGTTCGCGACATCGCTTCAACATCTGCAGCCAGGGCGGCTGCTTGTCCGGTGCTTATCAGCGCGGTCGCCCGTAGGGCATGGCGGCGAAGATCATCGAGGTGCTCGCTGGCTTTCGCTATGGAAGCAAGGAAGCCACCGACGCTGGTGAAGTTGCTGGCTGCAGATGTGCCAGGGGAGGCGTCATCGACTGCTCCCAAGGCTCGGTCTGTCTCGGCAACGCCGGCTGCCTGCGTAACGTCTCCGAAGGCAGTGTTAAGGGGAACCGCACCGGCTGATCTCGGTCCGGCGGATGCTTTCATCCCGGCAACTGTCTCCATGAACCAATTATTTCGGAATCGATGGGTTCAGCCTGAAAGACCTTTTCATTTGTGGAGAAGTATCTTCGCGAAGGCAGCTGTGGAGGAATGGACGGAGTCATCAGCGGGCAGAGGAGCCATTCCGGCCACTGCCCAACCAGCCCGCGCCCGAACCCAGTGGGCCTGACGCCAATCCGATCAAAAACCCAGCGGGCCTGACGCCTTCGGCGCAGAACCAACGCCAGCCAGCGCCCGGCCCAACCTCTGCCAGCGCCAGCCCGCGCCTGAACTTACCGCTTCTGCAGAGGACCGACGCTCAGCAGCTCAACATTGGGGTTTTCGCAGGCGACAACCTCGTGCTGGATGCTCACCGATTCAAGATCCTCCGGCGGATATACGAGCAGCTGTGTTGCCGGATGCGCCACACAATCTGCGCCGTAGTTTTCCGCGCGGGTCTCGCGCAGTTCCGCAACAGCTGACTGGCCCGGCTCCAGGACCTGCGCACCTCCGACAACAGCTCCGCCGGCAGATCCGTCTGCCCGGACAGCTGCTGCTCCGATTTGCTCACCCGCTGCATCGAGGTAGGAAACACCCGGATAACCCGGCGCGGCAGTGCACGCTGCCTCAGACATGTTGGTCAGCACCAGCGTGCGGTAAACACTGCCGGCAGCTCCACCCCCAATAGTGTCTTCGATTGACCCTGCCAGATCAGCGGCGGCACACGAGCCGGGACCGGCAGGGGATTCCGGAACCGCAGCAGCCGACGACGCCGTCGGCGCCGCAGTGCCGGGGGCGGAGCTTTCCGGGGCGCTCGGGGCGGTGGAGGCGCTGGCGGGGGCGCTCGGCGAGGTGCTGGCGGGCGCGGACGACGACGGCGACACAGACGCCGCGCTCTCCTCCCCGCCGGAGCCACAGCCGGTGAGGGCCAAGATGGCACCAAGGGCCAACGCTGATACTGACGAGGACTTCCACGGCTGCATGTTCATAGCCTCACCCTCGCGGCAACGGTGGGCAGAAGCAATTTCGCCCCGCCAGCGGCACGCCAAATGACGCCGCAAACGTTACGCTTTCCGCGTGCGGAACAGCGCCACCGCCCCCAGGATCAGTCCGAGAACTCCGGCACCCAGACCTGCGAAGCCGGCGATTGCCGCAGTTTCCACATCGTCCTCATCCACGGCATCGTCCCGGTCGTCGACGTCAGACGTGCTGTCCTCGCCGCCCTGGGAACCGCCCGAGGAGCCTTCAGTGCCACGCTCCCCGGATTCGCCATGCGCCCCGGATCCGCCGGATTCCCCGGAGACGGTGAGCATCGGAGCCGGCGACTCGAGGTCGGCGTCGGACTGGCCCTCTGCCGGAAGCTGGGCCCAATCCGTTTCACCCTCCGCGCAGGACTGGAGCACGGGGAAGGCCAGTGTTTCTCCCGCAGCATCCGGAAGCTTGACGGTCAGCTGGAAGGTGTCCCGGACGCCGTCAGGCAGGGGTTCAATCGCGGTGAAGACCACTTGGCTCGTCCGTGAACCGATGCTCGTGCCGTTGTCCAGCACCCGCGGTTCGGCGAAGTCCTCGGTGACCTTGCTGATCTTCCACCCGGGATGGGCGGTGGGGGTTGCATCGGTGATCTGATCCGGGAGGGTGACGGTGATCGCCGTCGTCGGCGAACCCTTGCAGCCGTGGGAGGTCTCAAAGGTGAGCAGCGCAGACTCGCCGGCCTCCGTGGAATCCGGATGAACGTGGACGTGGGCGGATGCCGCACCAATGCCGGCAGCCATAAGGGCGGCGGTGGCCCCGGCAGCAGTCAGGGAACGGACGAAGCGCTGACGCATGGTGTTGGACCTTTCGGGCGCAAAAGCGCGGAAACAGTGCGGGGGCCAGGCCCGCAGCCAAGGGTTTGGGGGGTCAAAAGGGTAAAGACAGCGCTTCCACTGTACCGGGGAAGGGCGCTTCTCCCGTGCCGGCTGCTACTCGTGGTGGTAGGGGCGTCCGCCGGCGATTTCCTGCGCCCGGTAGATCTGTTCGGCAAGAATCAGACGCACCAGCTGATGCGGGAAAACCAAAGGGGACAGCGACCAGATGAAATCGGCGCGGGCATGCACGCTCTCATCCACGCCGTAGGCGCCGCCAATGATCAGCGTGACATTGCGGGAGTTGTCCAGGGGTTTCTGCAGCGTTTTCGCCAAGGCCGGAGAGGTAATTGCCTTGCCCCGTTCATCAAGCAGAATGACGTAGTCGCTGCCGAGCTTCGCCAGCAAACGTTCGGATTCCTCCTTGCGGGCGGCGTCTCCCTCGCGGGCAGAATGAGGAATCGAGACCCAGGTCAGGTCGAAGGGTTTTTTCAGCCTCTTCTCATAGCGGCGGATACCGTCAACAACCCAGTCTTCGTGCTTCCGGCCAACCATCAATACGCGCAATGCCATGCCTCCATTGAATACCCCCGCCCCGGAACCCGGAAAACCGGCTCAGGTTTAGACTGCCGGCATGACAAACACGAATGAGACGCGTGCAGTGGTTCTTGGCGGCGGGGGAGTGGCGGGCATCGCCTGGGAGATGGGGGTCCTCACCGCCCTGCTCGAGCACGGCATCGACCTGAACGACGCCGATCTGGTGATCGGCACTTCCGCTGGATCCGTCGTCGGGACTGTGCTGCGGTTCGGCGTCGTGCGGCACATGCTGGAAGCCCAGCTGCGGAAGGATGATCCGGCGGAAACCGATATGGAGCAGGGGGAGTTTTCCCATTTCAGCACTGAGCAGTTTCTGAACATGATGGCCGAGGCCGCCCGCGGACCCGGAGGGGAACAGGAGGCGAGAGCGAGGCTGGGCAAGGAAGCACGTACCGCAGGCAAGGGGCTTTCCGAGGAAGCCTGGGTGCGCACCATTCGATCGCTGCTTCCGTCTCAGGACTGGCCTTCCAAGGCGCTGAAGGTGACGGCAGTCAACGCCGACGACGGCGCGTTCACGGTCTTCGACGCCTCGTCCCGTGCCGAACTGGCCCTGGCCGTGGCGGCCAGCTGCAGTGTTCCGGGTGCATGGCCGCCGGTCACCATTGCCGGCGCCCCTTATATGGATGGCGGCATGCGCTCCGCCACCAACGCGGACCTGGCCGCCGACTGCGGCAGGGTCCTGGTGCTTTCCTGCGCTCCGGAGGCTCCGGAGAGTCCGTTCGGGCCCACGCTGCCCCAGGTGCTGGCAAGCCTGGAGGGCCGCACAGACACGTTCCTGATCGAGGCCGACGACGCCAGCCTGGCGGCCTTCGGAACCAACATGCTGCTCCGGTCCACACGACGTCCCGCGGCTCTGGCCGGACAGGAACAGGGGAGGAGCCTGGCTGACGCGGTTAAGCGTTTCTGGGATTCCTAGGGACTTCGCCGACGACGGCGGCGGCCGGCCGCGTCCGCCCTGTCACCTGCCGGCGGGCAGGGGGAAACTGGACGGATGGAACCAAAAGATGCGCACAGTCAGAACTCCCGGCCGGAGGCTCCCCTGCCCAGCCAGGGGCCGCTGAACCAGGGGCCGCCGAACCCGGGACTGCCGGGCCTGGTAATCCACGGCTCCGGTCCGGACAGCGGAACCTGGCTGGCCGGGCTGCTGCGCAGCGCAGTTCGCGCCCGCAGTGCCCTGGGGTCCGAACGGCCCCTCGAAGTGGTGGTTCAAGGATTCGGAGTTCGGCTGCTGCGGCTGGGGATCGGAGACCCGAGTGTTCTGGATGCTGCCCTGTCGGGCGACATTCACGTCCTCGCCTGTGAAAACAGCATGAGCCGTGCCGACGTCCACAAAGATGAACTGCACCGCGGCGTGGAAACAGTGGATGCCGCCGTCGCACATCTGGCCCGCAGACAGTGGGAAGGCTGGGCCTACGTCCGGCTGTGACTTGGCTGCGACCCGGTTGCGACCCGGCGGTTGCGAGCCGGCGGTTGCGAGCCGGTTGCGACCCGGTTGCGACCGCGCGCTGCCGAATTGAAACCGGATTAGACCCGCTGCGGCGGGAGCTTGGTCTTGGGCCGCCCCTCAGCTTTTCCGCCTTCGACCCCGCCCACAATTCCGGTGTCCCCGATGTATCTCCGTCCGGATACCTCGTTCCATCGCCAGGCCGATATTTCCTTCCGAACCAGCCAGCGGTTCTCATCCACCGCTTCAAGAACGACCAGAGTTCCGCCCTGGGTCACCTGATAGCAGTACCTCAGCTCTTCGTTGTCGTCGAGCTCTTCAGCGGGTCCATCGGCTCTGAGTATGCGCACAGACATTGCGGCCTCCGTCGCTTGCGCCGGCAATCCGTGGTTGCCGGTCTGCGGCCCAGAATAAGCCCCGGAGCCGATACTGGGAACAGGATTCTAGGCGCAATCCGGTCCGGTGCTCCGCGGATCGGTGTGGGCCGGCATCGCGGCGCAGCGGGGCTGGGCGGGGGCGGAACTCCACCCTGCCGTTCCTGCGCCGGAATTGCCGGAGATAATGTCATCTATTGCGCCAACACAAAGCCCAAGCTTCCCGAGTCCAACATTTACCCGAGTCCAGCATGCAGCCACGATAGGCAGACCAACACCAATGTCTCCAGCGCTCCTCCTGCGAATTATTCTGACGACAGTCACGACGCTTGCCATTGCAGCGGTTGCCCGGTGGGCACGGAAGCACCCCAACCGGTCCAGGGAGCACCCGGAACGGGTCCGGATGCCCAAGGTGGTGGCACTTGTCGGGTGGCTCTTTGTCTGCGTGGGTCTCCTCATGGGTCTGGTGGGCTTCGCCTCGCCCGAGGGCCCCCTGGGGGCTGGGATTGCTTCGGTGGCAATAATTGCCGGCGGAATGGCCTTCGTGGCGATGTACCGCAACTTTTACGTGGTCACCTACGCCTATGAAGTGGTTTTTCGCAGCGTGCTCGGCAAGGAACGCAAAATCCCCTACAGCGAAATCCAGCACTATCATTTGCAGACGATGAAAGGGCAGCGGTTCTTGACGGTTAAATCCATTCACGGCGTCAAGCTCAGCCTGAATATCGATGCTTATGACATGAAGCCATTACTGCGGGCCATCGATTATCACCAAGCCACAGGCTGCTGGCCGGTCCGCGTCGAAGCCGGGACGCCGGACTTCGGTTACTGACGTTCAGTGCAAGGAATGACTGCACCACCCGGGGTCGGGGGGGCTCAGCGGCTAAGGATGTGACCCGCGACGGGACGCCAGTGGAATGAATACCGCGTAGAACGCACCCCAGCAGATCCAGAACACGGTCGAGATGCGCCGTTCAGAGACGCCAGGGAACCTGCGGCGAACCATAGCGGCAATCCCGGATACTGCCACCGTCACCACCATGAACCGGATCATCCGGCCGGGCACACTCCAGGCGAGGAACGCCACGAGCGAGGTCCGCTGCAGCCCGGCAGCCCGCGCGTAGAGCTTGTACGGAACTCCGCGGGTGGGGCCCCGCAGCAAAGAAGCGGCCCCGGACTCGGCGATCTCCTGCTCCACCTCGCTGATCATGACATCCGTGACCGCCGGAACTTTCACCAACGCCTTACGCGAGGTATTTGCGGCTACCTTGAGGCACCACCAGTATGTCGCTGCCCCTCCGGCCATTGCGCCGCCGAGGGCTGAGACCGTGGTGCCGAGCGCGCGTTTCGGTCGGCGCAGCCCCACCCAGGATGTCCACACATCGGGGACCACAAAAAAGAACGTCGCTTCTGCGAAGCCCCAGGCGCCGGCGATTCCGTGGTCCCGCAGGGCGTTCCTGAAGGGTGATTTGCGCCTCATGCTTACACTGTAATTGATCGCGGGTTACTGCCATTTCCGCCGCTCGGCTCGCACTAGCGTATGAGTTGCAACAGAGGGCCAAATGAACGGACATTCCATATGAGCCACGGAACGGACAGGCGGGAAATTCCGCAGCGCAGCAGCCGGTGGGCGGCAAAATCTGCAGATATGCTTGCGGCGGCGAAACTCACCCCCAATCAGATCTCGGTCGGTTCAGTGGTGTTCGCCGCAGTGGGCGCCGCTGCGCTGATCTGGTCGGCACATACCGACGACGCCATAATTCGTGCTGTCCTTCTGGCCGCGGCTGCTGCCTGTATACCGCTGCGTTTGTTGTTGAACATGCTCGACGGAATGCTGGCCGTAGAAAAGGGTATGAGCTCACCGGTGGGTGATATCTACAATGAATTGCCTGATCGGATCTCCGATGTTCTGTTCCTGGGGGCAGCAGGCATCGCCACCGCCGGGCTGGTGACCGCCGACCGAGTCGATTTCGGGATGACGCTGGGATTCCTTGCGGCGATACTCGCCGTCCTCACTGCCTACATCCGCTGCCTCGGAGCAGCCCTCGGCACGGGATACTTCTTTGACGGGCCCTTGGCCAAACCGCACCGCATGTGGTTGCTGATGATCGGCGTCCTGGTGGCCATCGCCGAACCATGGCTTCCCTGGTCGGAAGGGTGGGCGCTGTTCGGCACACTGGCGCTCATCGCGTTGGGCTCCCTGCTCACCTGTACTCGCCGTTTGCACCGTGTCAGCGCTGCGCTGCGTGCCCGCAGCAAGGACTTGCCATCATGAACGTCGGCAGGGCCTCCCGGCGCAGCCTCGCGAAACTTATCAGCGCCTTCGCCGGTGTGCGCGTGGTGACTGCAGCCGGAGAATCTGAACTGGATTTACCCGAGCAGGCCATCTATTACGCGAACCATTCGAGCCATCTGGACTTCCTCACCATTTGGGCCGCACTGCCGGCAGAGCTTCAGCAACGCGCCCGCCCGGTGGCTGCCAAGGACTACTGGGGCTCCGGGGTGCGTAAGGCTTTTGCCGAAAAGATCTTCAACGCCTATTTGGTCGAACGCCACGGCTCCAGCAGCCGCCGGCAGCGCACGTCGGACTCGGGGGTCAGCCCCAAGGGCCAGGTGGAGGGCATGGCCGAGGTGCTGGCCGCCGGTGATTCGCTGATTATCTTCCCTGAAGGCACCCGCGGCGACGGCGAAACCATCGCCCAGTTTCACGGCGGACTGTACAAACTGGCGCGTCTCCACCCTGAGGTACCCGTGGTCCCCGTGACGCTCGCCAACCTCGGACGGATCCTCCCCAAAGGTGAGGTGATCCCGGTGCCTCACCTCTCGACTGTCATCTTCTGCGAGCCCCTCCATCTGGATCCCGATGAGGACAGGCAGACCTTCCTGGCCCGCGCCCGGCAGGTTCTCGTGGAAGGCCTGACTGAGCATCCAGACCCGCATTCTGCAGATATCCCCGGACAGGACGACGGCGTCCCGGCCCCTCGTTGCCAGGACCGGCAGGACAACCTGTGAGCGACTGGGAACTGGGTTTGTTGGACGCGTCGTCCCTGAAACTCCTCGGCGGCGTCGTCGTTGTTCTAGCCTTAGCCACCGTGATCGCGTGGCTTCTGGGCCGCCGATTGGGCCCCACGAGCACCATTGTGAACCTGAAGCAGCGCATCAACGCCTGGTGGTTGATGGTCGCACTGATAGGTGCTGTCCTGGCAGCCGGCGAGACGGTGACAATTTTGCTGTTTCTGCTGCTGTCACTTCTGGCACTGCGCGAGTTCATCACCATCTCACCGACCGGGCGCGGAGATCACAAAGTGCTCGTGTGGCTGGTGTTCATCATCCCCGCGGCGCACTACTGGTTCTTGTGGGAGCACTGGTACGGCATGTTCAGCGTGTTCATCCCGGTGTACGCCTTCCTCTTCCTGCCGGCGCGCAACGCACTCGCCGGGCAGACCACCGGGTTCCTGCAGCGAACCGCGGCCATTCAGTGGGCGCTGATGGTATGCGTCTACGCCATCAGTTACGCCCCGGCGCTCCTGCAACTTCCGTTAGCCATGGAGGCAGGCCGGGATGCGGCCGAAGGCTCGGCGCCTGGGACCGGTGGGGCAACCGGCGCGCATCTGCTGCTGTTCCTGCTGATCGTGGTGCAGGGCTCCGATGTGCTGCAGTATGTGTGGGGCAAGACGCTCGGGAAGCACCCGATCGCGCCGAGCGTGAGTCCCAACAAGACGTGGGAAGGGTTCATCGGGGGAGTGCTTTCGGCCACCGCCCTGGGGGCTGCCCTGTGGTGGGTCACGCCGTTCACCCCGTTGATGGCCGCGCTCCTGGCCTTCATCTCCTGTGTGATGGGTTTCGCCGGAGGGCTGGTGATGTCTGCCATCAAGCGCGACCGCGGCATCAAGGACTTCGGCTCCACCATCCCCGGTCACGGCGGCATCATGGACCGCCTGGACTCGCTCTGCTTTGCGGCACCGGTCTTCTTTCACGCCGTGCGATTCTTCTACACCTGACGGTGGGCGGCCCGGGGCGTTCGGTGCGCCCGCACCCGGCCTCGTCGGCCGGAGGGAAGCGCAGTAGCCCGAGGCCCTTGTCCATCATCCCTGAGCAACAGGCGCTCGCTGCGCCGAAACCCAGTGACCCTGCCAGCCGCTGGCGAAGAGGCCTAATCGAGAATCTTGGCTACTGCCCGGAATGCTTCGGGGTCCGCTAAGCCGAGGGCTTGGGCGGCAAACTTCCCCACCTCCGCGAACCTCTTCAACCGACTGTCTTCCAGGCGGGCTCCGTTCACTCCTGAAACCAAGCGGCTTCAACCACGCCTACACCCTTTAATTCGACGAGCCTTGAAACCGATTCCTTGTGATGCTATTTTTGGCACCTGCTAGTAATCGAAGCTTTCTCCAGCAGCGCGATTACTGTCCAGTGTTTATGTCACTGTGACTGCGTTACAGCAGGTCACGGGCCGTACTCACTCTATGTTTATTTGCATATACCTCTTGTAGATTCTTGTGCGATCGTGGGGTGTGCGGTGCCGGGGAATGTGCAGCGTTTAAGTGATGTAGGACCTATTGATCCCCGGACGGGCTATCCACTGTGGTACGAAGACGTTACGGGTACGCGTCTGGATCTGGCCTGGCAGCGCGATGACCCGAGAACTCCGATCATCGCTGACCTGAATGAAAGCGGAACTCTGCGAGGCATCGCTAACTTCCCAGGCGAATCCTTCTACATGACGGCGGAGGCGGAGCTACCTCTGGGCGGAGGAGGGCAGGACGGGGAAGTGAGGGTGGTCCTCGCCTTGGAGGCTACTTTTGCTACGGAAGACGTGGTGGACGGCGAGCAGATCGTCTTCGGACGCATCCGGTTCCGGGTCCGCGACGGACGCCCGGAGACGACGTACACGCTCACGCACCCGTACGGCACGGTTCAGGCCACCACCGATGAGCGGGGTCGAGTGACTGCGACGGAGGACATCGGCCTGGCACCGTTGGATTTTACCGGGGCTCTGGGCGGGCAGATCGCCCCCTTCCTGCAGTGGATGCCCGATCCCGCTCTGCCCGAGGGCTACATCGGTGACGGCGCCACAGAGCACACGATCACGGGCAGCCCGTTCAACACTAACTTCGTCCTGGTGGAAGGCTCCGGGGCGGGTACAGCTGGGGCTGATCCAGATCCGAATGATCCTGGGAACCCGGACAAGGTCTATACGGACCAATTCGTGCTGCAGGGCCGGATCGCCACGATCCATGGGGTGGAGATCACCCGCGCGGTCTACCGCCGAGCGGCGGATGGGGTGGTGATGGTGGAGGTGTTCGCCCGATCCGTTCCCGGACAGCAGCTCGGAGTATCACTTGGAGGTGGTCCGGAGACGCCCCTGCAGGGTGGGAATACCCCCAACTACCTCTCCCGCATATCTGCGGGCAGCACGGTTCCGACGCAGGTCACCGTGACCAACCGGACTGATCCTGTTGCTCTGCCGGTAACCGTGGGGGTCACCGATGCGGTGGCGATCACGCAGGCCGACTATGACAGCAACAACCAGACGCTCACCGTGAGTGCAATCTCCAGTGATCAGAGCGGCGCCCCGGCACTAACTGTCACAGGGCGTGGCGGGCTGTCCGGCCCGGTCGGAGTCTTTGCTCTCGATGCACCGCCGTCCACGGTCACGGTCGTCTCCGCCGCTGGCGGCACCAGCACAGCGGTTGTCCGGATCGTGGCCTGACCGGATACTGCCGGGCGCTGTCCCAACATCCAAGAATCAGAGGACCGTCATGGAATACACACTGACAGGTAACTTTCTTGAGGCCTGCGACTGCACTGTCATCTGCCCCTGCTGGGTGGACGACGACCCTGTGGAGGGACACTGCACCGGGTTCGTCTTGTGGGAGTTTACCGGGGACGGCACTGAGTCGGAGATCGATGGCCTCGTCGTCACTGGGTGCAAGGTCGTCAGTGTCGCGATCCACGCGGGCAACCGTCGCGGCAGTTCAGCACCGGCCACTTCGATGATCTACATCGACGTTTCGGAGTGCAAGAACACGGAAACCACGGATGAGGAGCTTTTTAAGGCCTTGCGGGGCACCTTCGCCAAACACCCCACGAAGAAAGGAGGGGGCACAGGCCCGCTGGCTGAGCTGGCCGAGATGAGCGGAACGGTGGTCGGGGCCGAGCCGGCCAGGATCTCCTTCGAGTTCGATAAGGACGGCCGCGCGGACAAGGACGAACACCGCTGGACGGCTACAGTCACCCGTACCCGAATAAACCCGCAGGAACCGCAAGCGGAACCCCTTCAAGACCTGTTGATTCACGCGACAGGGCAGCCGGAGCGGTTTGACGTGGCCGAGAACGCTAAGAGTCAGCCGCTGGAGCTGTCCAACACCGCGCTCACCTACGAGCTGCAGGCCCAGAACCCGGTGACTGCCCAGGCGGGGGATGAGCTAATCATCAACGTCGGTGCCCTGCCCGGAGGCAACATCAACGTCAAGGGCCGCTCGGGCATGCGCGGCACCTTTCACTACCGCCACCCCGCAGCCCAGCAAGCTCCCGCGGGCGTGCCCACCGGCATGCCTGGTGAAGAAGCACCAGCATCATGACCCCTACCTCCCCGGCGGCGCCCCACCAGTCCGGGGCGAGCCGCCCCCTCGACATGAACCTCCTTGTTTTGAGCACGATCGTGATGGCGGCGATGGCCTGGGGGGTCCTGCTGTTGACCCACGGGCCCGGGGGCCACGGGCCGGAAGGCCACACGGTGACCTCTGAAGTGCTCGCCCCTGGGCTAGCCGCGGAAACACACGCTCAGCATGGTGGTACGGCCGCGTTCGTGATTCCTCCTGCTCTGGTCGGTGGTGCCGTAGCCCTGGGCGGCTGGGGATTCATGGTGGTTGCCATGATGCTTCCGCCAGCACTCCCGCTGCTGCAGACGGTGCGACGACTGGTCTCGCACCGTCCGGATCCGTGGCGTCTGACCATCTGGAGCGCCATGACCTTTATCGGGGCGTGGATGGTCATCGGGGCGGTTCTCGTCGCAGGCGATTTGGGTGTCCGGGCGTTGGCTTCCAGCGGATGGCTGGCGATCGATCCCCGTTGGGTGACAGGGGCCGTGCTGATCGGGGCCGGTGGCTATCAGTTCACCCCGCTGAAAGATTTGTGCCTGCGCGGCTGCCGGAGCCCGCGCAGCTTCGTGCTGGCGCACTGGCAGGGTCGGCGCTCTTCCAGCGCGGAGATTTTCGCCCTGTCCGGTGCATACGCGCTGTCATGCATCGGGTGCTGTTGGGCGCTGATGCTCATCTGCTTCACCGTCGGCACCGCAGCACTGCCTGCGATGGTCGCGTTGAGCGTAGTCATGGCCGCAGAACGCCTCGTCTCGTGGGGTCGGCGCTTGGTATGGCCTACCGGTTTCGCCCTCATCGCTCTGGGCGCCGCTACGGCGCTGCTTCCCGCCTTTCATGGTCCCATTTGATGTAGACCTTTTCTGCCGCTGAGCGGCTCGATCACGGAGTTCACACCATGTCGTCTACCCAAATCCGCACGTACCACGTTGTGGCCATGTCCTTCCCGATCGTCTACTCGCTCGAGGGCGACCACGATCCCAACGGTCTGCTCTACACCTTGCGCGTGTACCAGCCCCTCCTGGATTGGGTGAAGGAACAACGGGAGAAAAACGGCGATTACCTGACCAAGATGCACCGCAAGACCCAGCTCATGGAAACCGTGGTGTACGCAGTGCCGCGGCTCCTTAAGATGCGCCGGATCCTGTCCGAAGGACCGGAGAGGAATAAGTATCTGTTGAAGGACTTCGGCGGCGAGTCCGAGGTTCTTGACCGGGAAGACCGGGACGCCCGCGGTCTCCGGTTGGATCCGGATGATCGTGCGATACGCCAGAACTACCGTGCCACGGTGGACGAACTGGTTGCCGCTTTGCGGGAGCTGACTGATGGGCGGATTACCAGCCTCTCCTCGAAGGCCCCGCCGGATCCGGAGCGGCTAGAGGAGCAACAGGCGGAGAATGAACATGATGTTTTCGAACGTGGCCTGAGGAAAACCATGGGGGAGTGGCTGGCGCAGCTCGAGGAGGCCGAGCGGGCTATCGAAGGGCAATTGGAAAGGATCCGCCAGGGGTGGCCGGAGATGTTGGCTTGGTATCGGAGGCAGCGTCCCGGGTCTCAGCTGCGGGACGAGGACATCGAACGGTTGATGTTCAACGATCACAGCCCTGACCTGATCGGCAAAGGTGAACAAACCCTGGCCTACAACCGGTGCAACCCGCTTAAGCCCATCCCACTGGTGCGTCCGCTGGTGTTGCGGGCGTGCCGGGGAGAGCAGCTTAAGGTGCGTTTCGAGAACAGCATCCGCGGCCGCGAAGTGGGCATGCACGTGCAAGGAGACGGGCTCGGGGGCACCGTCCCGGGACGCGGCACCGGCTCAGGCGTCCAGTACGGAGATGGGGCGCGCGTAGGCGACAACGACCCCACCACTGTTCCCTACCAATCTAAAATGACGTACCGCTGGCTGTGCGCCCGGGAGGGCGTGTGGCCGATCAACGATCTGGGCGACATCCGCGGAACCGACCGTGGCACCAACAACCACGGATTGTTCGCCGCTCTGGTCGTCGAGCCCGAGGGCGCGAGGTGGTACGACCCTGAGACGGGGGAACGGCTCGACGGCACAGATCACCCCGATGGGCTCTACGCCGACGTCGTGCCCCGCGACGAACACCGCCTCAAGGACGGGAAAGTGGTGGCTCCCCGAAAGGACTGCCGCGACGAGCAGCATGAGGACTGCCAGGCGGGCAACCGGTGCCGGAAATGGCGGGAGGACAATTTCGTCGACTTCCACCATGCCAAGGACAACCCGGAACAATTCGCCGGCAACTGCAGTTTCCGCGAGTTCACCGTCTTCATGCACGACGAACCCGAGACGCATAACGGCATCCCCCACCCCCTGCCCCACTCGGCCATGCCCCTGTCCTACCGCGCTGAACCCATGCACAACCGCCTTCCCTATCGGCTGCACCGGCGCCTGCGTAACGGCGCGCCGAAGGCAGAACCCGATAAGAACAGGATCGACCACTCAGCCGTTGAAATCAGGATCGACAAGAAAACCCTCGGAGAAGAGTTCTGGGTAGCCAAAGACAAGAACGGCAATTTCCTCGAACGCGTCTCCGGCGAGGAGCAGCATCACAGCTCCTGGCTGTTCGGCGAACCGGTGACGCCGATTCTGCGCACCTACCGCGGGGACCCCAGCCGGGTGCGGCTGGTGCACGCCGGGGTCAAAGAGACCCATGTCTTCCACCTGCACGTCCACCAGTGGCGAGCCGTCGCCCAGGACACCGCTGAGCCTTCCGTGTGGAAGATGGGCGAGCACCACGGTTCCCAGCTGCTGGATTCGGTGTCCATCGGTCCGCAGACCGCCATGACCATCGACCCGCTCTACGGCTCGGGCAGCCGCCAGCATGCAGTGGGCGACATCATCTGGCACTGCCACCTCTACCCCCACTTCCACCACGGCATGTGGGGACTGTGGCGCAGCTTCGACCGGCTGGTCGACGGGGAGCGGGCCTACCCCGACGGCACTCCCTGTCCCGAACTGAAGCCATTGCCCGGACGTGACCCCAACCCCTCGACCGCCGAACAACCCGGATTTCCGTGGTTCATCGACGCCACCTACCCCCGCAAATCTCCGCCGCCGCCCTCACCCCACGAGAAAGACGTAAAGGCGGGGAAGGACCCGGAGAGGAACGTCCCGGTCAACGGGCGACGCCAGCTGCTGCAGATGCCGCATTGTTCCGACAAGGAACGGGCGGCCTTCGCACCCAACTGCCGGTCGGGTGATCAACCCGGTGCTCTTTTCGTCGATCTGGACGGCCTCGCCCGGAAGTGGAACACCAAGGCGAAGGTGCCCGAGCGACGGATTATTCACTACGAGATCGCCATGGCGGAACGGGGGATGATCTACAACTCCGCCGGCTGGTACGACCCGCACGTACATCACTATCAGCTCAAACGAATCACCGTCACCCGTCTCGACGACGACGGGCGCCGGCATGGGGATCCAGTGCCCTTCGACCCCCCGGCAACCGAAGACGCTGGCGGGGTCGACGCGTTCTTCCCGCGGGCCAATCACGGCGACATCGTGGAACTGCGTCTGTCCAACACGGTGGGCACCGTCAAGGGCGACCACTTCGACTTTCCCGGCCACCCAGTTGAATGTGGTCTGCACGTGCACCTGGTGAAGTTCGACGTGCTCGCTGCCGACGGCTCAGCCACCGGCTGGAACTACCTCTCCGGCGCCAGTTCCCCCGAAGCCATCCCGGACGGCAAGATCAACAATCCCCCTGCAAATGTTTCCTTGCACCGGTGGGTGGTGGATGAGGAGTTCGGCCCCTGCTTTTTCCACGACCACCTGCTGGCGAACTTCCGGCAAAAGCGCGGCCTGTTCGCAGCCCTGATCGCCGAACCCAACGGCACCCGCTGGTACCTACCGGACCGGCACACCCCCGCATGGGTTGGCTCCCAGGCCGTGATCATACCGAGAACTTCAAATGGGGATGGGGACGTAGCTTTAAAGGACCCCTTCCGGGAAGCTGGATTGGCCCTTGGGGACTTTGTGCCGCTGAACCGTCCGAAGGACGATCGTCCTCCGAACCCCATCCCTCCTCAACCTCGATCAGAAGATGATCCGCTGAATGAGCCGAACCTGCTGGGCGGTGATGACGATCCCGGTGTTATGGGCGTCAATTACCGGTGCACCCCCATGCGATACCGCGGCAAGGACCCCTCCGAGTGGTTCAGCTCCAGCCGCTCCTCGCTGAAGAACGAGGACGAGGAGCAGCGAAAGGTCCTCGACGTGCAGGCTCCGCAGATGTCGCCGCCACTGCCTGTGCCGCCGAAGCACAAGGGTGACCCCGACACGCCGGTGATCTACACCTATCCAGGAGAACGACTGCGCATCCGGATTTTCCAGGGCTCCCACGAAGAGCAGCACAGTTTCATGCTCAACGGCATGCGATGGCGCAAGGACTGGCAGAACCAACAGTCGCCGTGGGTGAACCAGCAGACGCTGGGCATCTCCGAGGCCTTCACCATGGACATCAACCCGCCGGAAATCGGAGCTGACGGAAAGCCTCTGGCGACGACCCCGTACGGGGTCGGTGACCACCTGTGGCAGTTCACTGTCATGGACGACCTGTGGCTGGGATGCTGGGGACTGATCCGTTCGCTCCAGCCCAGCTCGGAGAACTTCCGTGAACTTCCCCCGTTGCCGCGCATCACCAAGGTCGTGCCCAGGACGGAGGACGGAGGCGGGCGCGTTGCACCTCCGACCGACCAGGAACTGGAGGAGGCACTGGATCAGTTCCGCCTCTCCCAGTCCAACGGATTCCTGCCCCCACGCCCCCTCCGGGTGCCCGGAGGAACGTGGTCGGCTGAGAAGGTGCGGGAGTACGTGGTAGTCGCCCAGCGCCACGAGCACCAGTACGCCGGCCAAGCACTGACCGACCCGTGGGGCCTGATCTACCGTACGGCCGAAGAGTTCGTCGCTGAGACCAGGGACGATGGAAGCGAGACCGGCAATCTCCGGGCGGTGGATGTGGACGGTTCCGACCAGCCGCTGGTCCTGCGGGCACATCCCGGGGAATGGATCAGGATCACCCTCATCAACGAGCTCCTGCTGCCGCAGGAGAACCTCCCTGACGAAGACTTCGCCACGAAAGATCCTCGGCTCCCGGACTTCGGACCGGAAGTGAGCCCGCCGCGGCTGCCCGTGGAGCACCGTGACCACCTGGGTTACCCGGACCGTCGAACGGTCAGTCCTCGAGTCTCCCTGCACCCCAACTTGCTGCTTTACGACGTGCAGAGCGACGACGGCGCGTACGTGGGGCTGAACCAGGACAGCACCGTAGCCGCCCTGGACGTGGACGATGCTGCTCATGTCGTGCACGGCGGACACGACGCAGTCAATGCGGTGGTGCACCGCACTGACCATGGCATAGGGCACCGGGACGCGAACTGGCGGGAGTATTGGTGGTACGCGGATCCGGCCCTAGCTTTCGACACATATCAGGACGGGCGCGAACGAGGCCAAACCTGCTACCTGTTCGATATGGGTGACATCCGCAATCACCGGCACCACGGCTTAATCGGAGCTGTCGTGATCGAGCCCAGCGACATTACCCCGGTCGACCCGCAGAACGAGGACAAGCCGAAGTGGACAGGCGCCCACGTTCACCTGGAGAGCGGTGACGAAGTCATCGCCCAAGAATTTGTTTTCTTCCTACAGGACGGGCTGCGTCACTTCCTAAACGGCAATATCGACCAGCCACTTCCTGACATCTCTCCGAGCGACCCTCCCGTGGATGCCGGGCAGAAGGCCATCAGCTACCGGTCTCCGCTGACTCCACACCAGAATCCCATGGCGCTGCCCAACCCCACCGCCCCAATCCAGCACGCGAGCAGGGACCTGCCCATCTGGTGGCGCCTGGTCTGCGCCGGCGACAAGCCCCGCAATCACACCTTCACCGTGCACAACTTCGCCTGGGACGTCGCCCCCTGGGTGCGGAAGGCAAAGAAGAGCAGTCCCGAAGCCGGATCGGTTACCGCCATCGCAGCCGGCTTCACCCAGGACCTGGTGATGCTGCCCGAAGGACGCTGGGATCCAGGAGACCACGCCTACCGCAGCGGTTCCTTCCGCTGGGCTGTCAGCCAGGGGATGTGGGGCATCGTCCGGATGGGCGATCAAAACGCCAAATCTCGAAAGGAGACGCGACATATATCATTGCAGCTGCTGTGGCCACGCTGGGCCCAAAAACTATCCAAGTTGGCCGGGTCGCAACGTCGGAGACCCCGGACAAATGGACTCTCGTGACATTCAAGGAGGCCTTGGACGGACTGCTGTCGCGAGGAGTTGAGGGGCTTTTCTCCGGCAAGCAGCCTGAGCTCCTGTTCATGATGATCCGGGCCCAGGAAAACTAATTGATCAGTTCCGGCCCACCGGGCGGGTCGCGGCCAAATTCTGCCCGGGCCTGAGTGCCCGCCTTCGACGAAGCCAGCCAGATACCCACTGGGCAGATACTGGCCGGTTGTGGGCCGTAGCCTGGCTAATTCAGGCCGGATTGCGGCCAACGCCGAACTCGAGGCAAGCCCGAGCCAGGCTCATCGAGCCCTACGCACCCAAATTACGCACGCTTCGCGCGCCCTTCTGGTCGCATTCCAGATATTGACCAGAGTTGTCATGCGTACATGTTTCAGCTTGCGGTAACGATGGGATCGACTGGACCCACCGTCACCGCCGCATCACCAATGGTCCACTAACATCTGGGTCGTGATGACGGCCTGGCCATGCACCTACTCATTTCGAGACTGTCACCGAACCCTGCATCTACTCCGCGCATTCGCTAGTAACCGGTGCCAGCTCGTCGAAGGGCAAAGCAGTCGGAACCAACGAGGACTGAGGCTGCTGACAGCCCGCACAAACCCCTTTAAGGCCCATGCTCCTACTCGAAAAACTTCTCTGACCGCTGAGTGCTCGGTGCCTGCAGATACTGACGCAGTCCGGGCGGCCGAGGCGCGACGTCAAGGGCCGCTCTGAGAATCCTGTTGCTTGGTGCGTTACCGCTGGACTTATTCTCGACAAGGAAAAAGGCCCCGGTTCCCTGTGTTTACAAGGGAACCGGGGCCTTCTTCATCGGCGGTGACGGTGGGATTTGAACCCACGTTGGCTTTCACCAAACAACATTTCGAGTGTTGCACCTTCGGCCGCTCGGACACGTCACCAACGCGTCAACCTTACCGGCTAAAACGCCCTGCCCCAAAACGGGCGGATCCACGCCCGCTGCGGTGGTGGAGATGACTAGAGATCGACGACGTCGTTCTTGCCGATGTTGGGCGTATCGCCGGTGACGGCGCTCTTGGCAATCTTGAAGGCCGTTGCCACCCGCGGCTCGTCCGTTGCCCAGTATTCAGCGGTGTCCGAGTCCACCTTGATCAGCGCAATGGACGGGTCTTCCCGCCCCGCCTCGAACCAGGCAGCCGCGGTGGACTTCCACAGTTCTTCGATCTTGCCTTCATCCTTGGTGATGGACGCCGTTCCGCTGATGGAGAGGTACCCCTTGGAATCATGGATGGAGACGTTCACGTTGGGGTTGGTCCGAATCTCGTCCGCCTTGGGCGAGGGATCCTGGGTGAAGAACCACAGGTTGCCGTCCGAATCCGTTTCCTGCAGCTCCAGCGGACGGCTCACCAGATGGCCCTGAAGATCCACGGTCGTCAGCTGGGCAATCTTGGCGTGCTCAAGGATTTTGACGACTGTATCCAGCCCTGCCTGATCTGCACTCATTGGTGAACTCCTTGGGGTATCGGGTTCTGAGTTAGTAAGCCTACGTACGGAACCCGTCCGTGTCAGCCCGATCGCCGAGAGCCGAAAAAATCAGTGAGCAGCTTCGCGCACTCCGCTTCCCGGACCTCGGGAAAAACTTCCACCCAGTGATTCAGCCTGCGCTCACGGAGAATGTCGAACACCGATCCGGAGGCTCCGGCCTTCTCGTCCCAGGCGCCGAAGACCACCCGTGGAATGCGGGCCAGCACAATCGCCCCGGCACACATGGCACAGGGCTCCAGGGTCACCACCAGAGTGCACCCCTCGAGCCGCCACTCACCGATGGCCGCTGCGGCTTCGCGGATGGCTACCACTTCGGCGTGGGCCGTGGGGTCGCCGGTGGCTTCGCGCTCATTGCGTCCGGTGCCGATTATCGTTCCGTCCGGACCAACGACGACGGCGCCGATCGGCACGTCTTGGGTCGCCAGGGCTCCGCGGGCCTCGATAAGCGCAAGATCCATCCACGCCTCATGCTGCGCTGTAGGGGGCTTCATGCTCCTATCTTCCCGCAGTTCAACCGGGCCGCAGGGCAGCCGTGCTGCAGAGGGAGTCCCAGCATGGAATGGTACTTTTGAAGCATGCGCGTACTTGTAGTGGATCACCCCCTTGTTGCCCACAAACTCACCGTTCTCCGCGACAAAGACACCCCTTCACCGGTGTTTCGCCAGCTCACGGAAGAACTCGTCACCCTTTTGGCTTATGAAGCCACCCGCAACGTCCGCGTTGAGCCCGTACAGATCGAGACTCCGGTCACGTCCACTGTCGGGACAGGCCTGGTAAAGCCCACCCCGCTGGTGGTGCCGATCCTCCGTGCCGGACTCGGAATGCTTGAAGGAATGACCCGGCTGGTCCCCACGGCGGAGGTTGGATTCCTGGGCATGGCCCGCAATGAGGAAACCCTCGAAGCAATCACCTATGCGGAGAGGCTTCCGGACGACCTCACCGGACGTCAGGTCTTTGTCCTGGACCCGATGCTGGCCACCGGCGGAACCCTCCGGGAGGCCATCAAGTTCCTGTTCAAGCGCGGAGCCGCAGACATCACGTGCATCTGCCTGCTGGCCGCCCCCGAGGGCCTCGAGGTGCTGAAGCACGAACTGGCTGATGCCAATGTGACCATCGTGCTGGCCTCCATCGATGAGCGCCTGGATGAAAAGTCCTACATCGTCCCGGGACTGGGTGATGCCGGCGATCGACTGTACGGCGTCGTCGACTAAACAGGCTCCGCCCTCAAATACCTACTGTCCAGCATGTGGACACCTCTCGCATGCTTGACTCGCACCCGTCTGTAAGTTCGCTTATGGGCGGGTGCTCCGTTTTTCCCATTCGGCCGCCGTGTGCGGCCAGCGGGCCGCCCGGAGCATGGGGCGGCAGCGGGTGCCAAAAGCCGGATTCCGGGGTAGGGAATGTGAACTGCATCACAAATAGCCAACAATCGTCCACATAGTGAGACGTGGGACGCATTGTTACTTGCGCGTACGCCTTTGTTACATGCAATAATCCGTAATGTGAACATCCACACAGCAGCACCTGTCGCAGCGCTTCTCATCGGCTCCGCCGGCGAGAAGCCGTGCTGTTGTCGAATGCACGCCTGAGTTACCCACCCCCATTTCTCAGGCACCACTCAGGCCCAATGACGGGCGAAACTGCGCCATCTCGACCCGGGCACACCCCCAGCATTCGAGCGTGATGACGGTCATTCACATTGAGGTTGCAACATGTCAGTAGCATCAGGGTACGTACACATCTCACTGCGCAACGCGCAGAATCGCGCCGGAGCCGTCCGCCAGGGTGCGGCCGCGGAATTCCGCCAGTACGGCGGGCAGTCCTACTCCCCGCAATACGGCGTTCAGGGCTTTGGCCAGCCGGCCCGCCCGCTTCAAGCGGTGGCTCCGGGAAACGATGCTTCACCCATGACGGCGCCCACCCCCGTCGTGACCCCCAACGGAATTCCCGGCCCCCAGTCGGTCAGCAACGACACGGTGGCCCGCGGGTTCGTTATTTATGTCGGCCTCGATGAGGACACGGCCGCCGCCAATGGAACGTCCCTGACCAAGTTGGCCCAGGAAGTGCGCGCCTACATTCAGACGCTGTGCCCGGGCGCTCAGAGCCATGCCGCCGTGGCCCTGGCGCCGGCGGAGGCCGCCGGCGCCGATATCGACGTCGTACGCCAGGCGCTGGGGGACCCGACGGCGCAGCGCCGCCCCCGCCAGGAGGCCGCACCGCTGGCGCCGACTCAGAGCGCACCGCGTCCGTCCGGAGTCCTGATCGACCTGTCGCGGCGCGAAGTGCACCTGGACGGGGACACCCTGAACCTGACCTTCAAGGAATTCGAGCTGCTCAACTACCTGGTGGAGAACGCCGCCCGGACGGTCGGGCGCGAGGAACTGCTGGCGGGACTGTGGCGCAATGCCGAGGAAGTGCCCAACGAGCGCACCATCGATGTGCACATCCGGCGGCTCCGCTCCAAGCTCGGCCGGTTGGCAAACACCGTCCGGACTGTCCGCGGCCAGGGCTACCGCTTCTACGAGCACCCCGAAGTTGTGGTCTGGGCGGCACCCGAATACAGCATCTGATCCAGGGGCGGTGCCGGTTCCGGAATTCCGGCACCGGCACCGCCGATAGACTGGGCGAATGAGCGGCCACCACCTGAAAAAACTGATGCTCCTGCGGCATGCGAAGGCGGCATGGCCCCGGGACGTGTCCGACCACGAACGGCCCCTCTCCAGCCGGGGGCACTTGGACGCGCCACTGGCCGGCCGCTGGATGGTGGAAAACGACTCCATTCCCGACTTCATCCTGTGCTCGTCTGCGCTGCGCACCCGGCAAACGTGCACTTGGATCTGTGCGGAACTCGGAGACAAGGGGCCTACACCCAAGCTCGAAGACGGCCTCTACAGTGCCACGGCCGCGCAGATCCTCAGCGTCATCAACAGTGTGCCGGAGACGGTGACCAGCCTGCTGGTCATTTCCCACCTCCCCGGAGTGCAGGACCTCGCGATGCGGCTGGCCTCAGTGGAGTCCAACGAAGATGCAGTAATGGAGATGGCGATGGACTATCCGACCGCCGGGTTGACCGTCATGGAATCGGACAAGCCGTGGGCTGAGCTGGACGGGCGCGATGCCCGGGTCACTGACTTCGTGGTTCGCCGGGCCTGACCACTCCCGCGTCGGCGTAACCGGCGCACCCTAGAGCCCGTACTTTTCCAGCAGCCTCAGCCAGACCTCGCTGATGGTGGGATACGAGGGGACGGCATGCCACAGCCGATCCAGGGGCACCTCTCCCGTGATCGCTATGGTGGCAGCGTGCAGCAGTTCGGACACATCGGGGCCGGCAAATGTCATGCCGACGAGCACCTTGCGGTCTTCGTCCACCACCATCTGCGCCCAGCCCCGGTAGTCGTCGGCATGCAGCGCCGATCCGGCCACCGACAGCTCAAGTGACGTCTCCGAAGCATTGATGCCGTCGGTCCGCGCCTGCTCCAGAGTCCGGCCGACCATGGCGATTTCCGGATCCGTGAACACCACCTGCGGTACCGCAACATGATTGGCAGTCGAGACTTCCCGGCTCCAGGCGGGCGGTGCGCCGGTTCCGGCCAGCTCGCCGCGGGCCCGGGCGGTGATCGCGGCTCCGGCGGCACGGGCCTCATATTTGCCCTGATGGGTCAGCAGCACCTTTCCGGCGGCATCGCCCACCACGTAGAGCCAGTCGCTGCCGTTCACCAGCCCCGTGTCGTCTGAGTCCAAGCGCACAGCGTCAAAGCCGAGCCCTTCCAGACCCAGATGCGCCAGCGCAGGCGCCCGGCCCGTGGCCACGAGCAGCCGGTCAGCCGCCAGCACCGAACCGTCCACCAGCCCCATTTCCACGCCGCCGTCTGCAGCGCTGCGCACAAAATCCGTTCCGGTAAAGGTGCGGACATCCACGCCGTCTGCAGCGAGGCCGGCCTTGACCAGTTCGCGCGCCGGCTCCGGATAGGAGTCCAGGATGTCGTGCCGGGCCACCAGGGTGACCCGGGAGCCGAGCCGCGCCCAGGCCTGCGAAAGCTCAGTGCCGGCAACCCCGCCGCCGAGCACGATCAGCCGGCCAGGCACCTCCTGCGCCGAGGTTGCCTCGCGGGTGCCCCAATACTCAACCTGGTCCAGTCCCTTCACAGGGGGTGGAGTGGGCACGGAGCCGGTGGCCAGGACCACGGCATGGCGGGCCGCGATGGTGATCATGCCGCCGTCGTCGCCTCGGACACTGACCTCGCGCGGCCCGGTAAGCCGTCCGTGTCCGCGCACCAGCCCGATTCCGGTGTCCCTTACCCACTCCTCCTGCCCGGAATCGTTCCAATGCGAGGTGAAGCTGTCGCGGCGGTCCAGCACGGCCCGGGCGTCCAGGGAACCGGTTACGGCTTCACGGGATCCGGCCACGGATCGAGCGGCGTGCAGCGCGGTTCCCGGCCGCAGCAGCGCTTTGGAGGGCATGCAGGCCCAGTAGGAACACTCCCCGCCGATCAGGGCCGGCTCCACGAGAATGGCGTCCAGCCCACCCTGAACCACCCGGGCGGCAGCGTTCTCCCCCACCGCTCCGGCGCCGAGCACGACGACGTCGGTGTCCCTGCGCCGCGACCGCTGGGACTCGTCCGAACCGCTGTATCCCGTGCCGCTCTGATCCGTCATGCACAGAGCTTGGCACGCGGCGGCCCCCGGGAAAAGGCTGCCTTGCGAAAGGATGATTCCGCCGGAAGCGAGGATCGCGTGGCGAGAGATTTCCGCTCGGCACGCCTAGGCTGGAAGCACCGCTCCCGTTCTTCAGCAAGGAAAACAAACATGGCCCTGGAATCCGTCCTCATCGCAGGCGGCGGCATGGCAGGCTTCGCAGCGGCCCGCGAGCTGCGCTCCCGCGGCTTCGGCGGCCGGGTGACCATCATCGACCCCGAAGGGCTGCCCTACGACCGTCCGCCGCTGAGCAAGGAGTATCTGCTCGGGACGCGCAGCAGCGAACAGATTCTGCTCGCCGGGGAAGCCTGGTATCAGGAACAGGGGATCGCGATCCTGGCCGGCAAAGCTGCAGGCCTGAAGCCCGACGAGGGCATCGTGCTGCTTGAGGACGGCCGGGAGCTGGCCGCCGACAAAATTGTGCTGGCTACCGGTGCGGCAGCCCGCCGGCTGGAGATCCCGGGCGGGGAGCTGGAAACAGTGCTTGGACTGCGGAACCGCACCGACGCAGACCGGCTGCGCTCCCGGCTGCATCCGGGCGTGCGGCTGGTAATTATCGGCGCAGGCCTGATCGGCGCCGAGACCGCATCAACAGCACTGGCGGTCGGTGCGGAGGTGACGCTGATCGACCCGGTTGATCCGCCGCTGGTGCCGGCGGTGGGACATGCTTTGGCGCAGCGCCTGCACCGGATGCATGCCGCCCGCGGCATCCGTGCGGTTACCGCAGTTCCCGCGGCCATCGTCGGGGACGGTACCGGATATCGGGTTGAGGTCGAGGGCAGCACGGCCATCCACGCCGACGTGATACTGGTTGGCATCGGAATCGTTCCGGAGACTGCGCTGGCCACCTCTGCCGGTCTGGACACCGACAACGGCATCCTGGTGGATGACCGCCAGCGCACCAGCCACCCCAACGTTTATGCCGTCGGAGACGCAGCCCGCACCAGGCACTCCGACGGGACCCTCCTGCGCCGGGCCGAGCACTGGGAACATGCGCGAAACACCGGCGCCACCGCTGCCGCTGCACTCCTCGGGCAGGACCTGCCGGTCCACGGTGCTTCTTGGTTCTGGTCCGACCGCCACGGAGTCCACGTTGAAGGGGTCGGCTCGATGGTGGGGGAGGGGCACACCGTGACCCGCGAAATAGACGGGGTGCCCGTAGCGAGTTTCCGGCTGGCTGCAGACGGCCGCATGGAAGGCTGCGCCGCCATCGACGGCGGCTTCACGGTGCGGGCCGCCCGCCGCATCATCGACCGCCGCATCCTGGTGGATCCCGCCAGATTGGCGGACCCCGGCGTCGACCTCCGGAAACTGGCCCGCTGATCCGAGCTGCGCCGCCGGCCCGGGAACTCCGGGTCTTTGCCGGCCGTCTTCAGACAAAGAAAAAACCCGGTCTGACCAGTATTTCTACTGGTCAGACCGGGTTTCACTGGTGCGCGCGAAGGGATTCGAACCCCCAACCTTCTGATCCGTAGTCAGATGCTCTATCCGTTGAGCTACGCACGCATTTAGGATTATTCTGAACTTCAGGCCCCGTTGAGGCCTTCCTTCAAAGTTTGTCCGTGGCTGTTTGGCCGTAAACAACTATAGCCCAGTTTCTGAGAGCCGCCTAATCCGTCAGTGTGACCTCCGACAACTAGACCGGTCTATATGACGTTCGTCACATCGACGTATGCTGGCCACCACAAGTTTGTTGAATTCTAGGCAAACATTGCATGACCGCCATTATAGGTACTACCTTTCCCGCGGGAGTCATCGGCATGCCGACAACTAGCATCAAAAACACACCACTGACCCAACGAAGGGAAGAGTCATGGGCGATGACGCGCGTCAGCTAGTTCTCGATGAGAGCGGCGATAACGTTGCTCCGAGCCATTTGGACAGCAACACACCGGGGGCTTCTGCGGAAGCACCCACCACCCACGAGGCTCTGCTGGCTTGGGTTCAGCAAGTAGCCGAGCTGACGCAGCCCGATCGCGTGTATTGGGTCGATGGGTCTGAGGCGGAAAACAAGGCCCTGACCGATGAACTGGTCGACGCCGGAACCCTGGTTCGGCTGAACCCGGAGGAGTTCCCGAACTCCTTCGCCGCGTTCTCCGACCCCAAGGACGTGGCGCGTGTCGAGGAACAGACTTTCATCTGCTCCGAGAACAAGCACGACGCTGGGTTCACCAACAACTGGATGGAACCGTCGCAGATGCGGGCCAAGCTGGACGGCCTGTTTTCCGGTTCCATGCGCGGACGCACCATGTACGTCATTCCCTTTGTCATGGGACATCTCGAAGCAGAGGATCCCAAGTTCGGCGTCGAAATCACCGACAGCGCCTACGTGGTTGCCTCCATGCGGATCATGGCGCGCATTGGCACCGACGTGCTGCGCAAGATGGAGGAGCTGGATGCGTTCTTCGTGCCCGCCCTGCACTCCGTCGGCGCTCCGCTGGCCGAGGGCGAGGCGGACGTGGCCTGGCCCTGCAGCGACGACAAGTGGATTGTGCACTTCCCCGAAGACCGTTCCATCTGGTCTTACGGTTCCGGCTACGGCGGCAACGCCCTCCTGGGCAAGAAATGCTATGCCCTGCGCATCGCGTCGATCATGGCTCGGGACGAAGGCTGGCTCGCCGAGCACATGCTCATCCTGAAGCTCACCAGTCCGGAGAAGAAGGACTACTTCGTGGCGGCGGCCTTCCCCTCCGCTTGCGGCAAGACGAACCTCGCGCTGCTGGATCCCACGATCGAGGGCTGGAAGGTCGAGACCCTCGGCGATGACATCACCTGGATGCGCTTTGGGCACGACGGCGAGCTGCGCGCCACCAATCCGGAGGCCGGCCTGTTCGGCGTCGCTCCCGGTACCGGCTGGAGCACCAACCCCAACGCCATGCGCGCCATCGCCAAGGGCAACTCCATCTTCACCAACGTTGCGCTGACCGACACCGGCGGCGTCTGGTGGGAGGGCATGACGGACGAGGCTCCGGCACACCTGACCGACTGGCTGGGCAACGAATGGACGCCGGAGGCCGGCCATCCCGCCGCCCATCCGAACTCCCGCTTCTGCACGCCGATCGACCAGATCGACATGCTCGCCGAGGAATACCATTCCCCGAACGGCGTGCCGGTGTCGGCCATCCTCTTCGGCGGCCGCCGCAAGACCACGGTCCCGCTGGTGACCCAGTCCCGCGACTGGACCAACGGCATCTTCATGGGCTCCACCCTGTCCTCCGAAACCACTGCGGCCGCCGCAGGCCAGGTGGGCGTGGTCCGCCGCGATCCGATGGCCATGCTGCCGTTCATGGGTTACGACGCCGGAGACTACCTGCGCCACTGGATCACCCTCAGCGGCAAGGCCAACCAGGAAACCCTGCCCAAGATCTTCCTGGTCAACTGGTTCCGCCGCACGGCCGACGGCGGGTTCGCCTGGCCCGGCTTCGGCGACAACTCACGGGTGCTCAAGTGGGTTATCGAGCGGATCGAAGGAACCGCCGACGCGGTGGAAACTCCGATCGGCTTTGTGCCCACCGGAGAATCCCTGGACCTCACCGGCCTGGACATGACTCCGGCCGACGTCGAGGCCGCCGTGCGCGTGGACCCCGAGGAATGGAAGAAGGAGCTCGCAGGGATCGAGGAGTGGTACTCCCGTTTCGGCGAGTCACTGCCCGAGGATCTCGTCGCTGAGTTGCAGACCCTCAAGGAGCGTTTCGCTTCGGCGTAGCCTTCCCTGAGCCCTCGCCGGCTCAGTCTTGATCCGATGGCCCCGTCCCCTTTGCGGACGGGGCCATCGGCGTTTCCGGCGCCGGACGGTTCAGGCCGGACGGTTCAGAAGGGGATGGGGTGACGGGGCGACGGGTTGAACGGGTCAAAGTTCCGGGAGATGCCTCCGCGGCCGGCCGCCCGGGAGTAGCATTTTCCTTGCCCAGCCGTGCTTCATTTTCAGGCCAGGAGTGGTCCCATGAGCAGCAGCGTGCAGACCGGCAGCGCCCCGCCCCGATCCTCCCTTCCCGCGCCGGCAGGCGGTACCGGAGCCGACGGACCCACGGGCGTTGCTTTCGCCGTCGCCCGTGCCGCTGAAGCCGCCCGGTGGTGGCAGGAGCAGGGGTTCCGCGGCAGGAAAAAGCTGCTGCGGACGTGGAAGCAGGTTATCGCCGACGACGCCGATGAGCTCGCGGCGGTGATGGCCGCCGAAACCGGCAAGCCGGAGGGCGACGCATTGCTGGAAATTCTGCTCGCCCTGGGCCACCTGGAGTGGGCCGCCAAACATGCGGAAAAGGTGCTGCGCCGACGCAAAGTACCGTCCGGCCCCGCGGCGCTGAACCAGAAGGCCACCCTCGGCTACGAACCGTACGGAGTGGTGGGCGTGATCGGGCCGTGGAACTATCCGGTGTACACCCCGATGGGGTCCGTCTCCTTTGCCCTGGCGGCAGGAAACGCGGTGGTCCTCAAGCCCAGCGACCTGACGCCCGGCACCGCCCTGTGGATCGGACGCAAATGGGAACAGATCAGCGGCGGGCACCCGGTTTTCCAGGTGGTGACCGGAGGAGCGGACACCGGCGCAGCCCTGGTCCGCTCTGGATGCGGCAAGATCGCCTTCACCGGGTCCACCGAAACCGCCAAAAAGGTGATGGCCGCCTGCGCTGAATCGCTTACGCCGATGGTGGCCGAATGCGGGGGCAAGGACGCCATGCTCGTAGCGGCCGACGCCGACCTGCCGGCGGCTGCCGCCGCCGCGGTGTTCGGTGGCATGGTGAACGCCGGGCAGACCTGTGCCGGCGTGGAACGGGTGTACGTGGACCGGGCCGTGTACGAGCCGTTCCTGTCGCTGATGGTGGAGGAGGGCCGGGCCCTGGTGGCCGGAACGGAAAACGGAGCCGACTACGGGCCGCTGACCCTCCCGGGCCAGGTGAACGTGGTGGCGGCGCATATCGACGCCGCCCTCGCCGCGGGCGGCCGGGCGGCGCTGGGCGGGCCCGGCTCCGTCCGGGAGGGCAGGAGGATTGACGCCGTGGTGCTCACCGACGTCCCCGAGAACAACGAGGCGGTGCAGCGCGAGACCTTCGGACCCGTCGTCGTCGTGAATCCGGTGGACTCCATGGAGGAGGCAGTGGACCGCGCCAACGGAACCGGTTACGGACTGGGTGCCTCAGTCTTCAGCGGAAGCAGGGCGAATGCCCGGGAGCTGGCGGAGCGGCTTGAAGCCGGTGTGGTGACAGTGAATTCGGTATTGGGCTTCGCGGCCGTCGGTGCGTTGCCCTTTGGCGGCGTCAAGGATTCCGGTTTCGGGCGGACCCACGGTGCGGATGGCCTGCGCGAGTTCAGCTCGCCCAAGGCCATGACCGAGCAGCGTTTCGCACCGCCGCTGGACCTGCTGCGGATGCGCCGGTCCGAACGGGATATGAGGCTGGCCCGCGCCGCGCTGGGGATTCTGCACGGAACCGGGCAGGAGCGCCGGTCCGTGGTTCGCCGGTCCTTCGGCCGGCAAAAGGCCGGCTGACAGCGAAAGGCCGGCGGCACCATGCAACTGCACGGCGCCGCCGGCCCGGCGGCTCAGGCGAAAGCTGAGGCTTAGGCCTCGTCGGTGCCTGCTGCGGTTTCTTCGGTGCCCCAGATGAGCTGGTCGCCCGACTCCCACTGCGGTTCGCCGAACGTCCACTCGCCGTCGACCTCGGAGTACGTCTGGATCGCGGAGATGCAGACACCCTCGGAGTGCTCAGCCACCACGTGGATGGCATCCGTGGCTTCATCCGGCAGGTGGATGTCGGAGAAGACGGCGGCGGCGCGGTTGTCGCCCTTCTGCTCGGTCAGCACCTGGTAGATGTCATCGATCATGGCATCGGCGTCGAGGTCTTCGTCGCTTTCCTCGGGAGCCACGGCAATCATCCGCAGCTCGCCGTCGTTCTGGACAACCAGTGCGGCGGGCAGGAAGGCGCCCTGCGCCTCCAGCTGCTCCTGAGCCACGCCCAGAGCGGTGCCCAGCAGGGAATTCAGGTCCTCCTGGACCTGGGCGGAGGGCTCTTCGCCGTTCAGTTCAACATCAGCCATTGGGTTTAGTTCCTAACTAGTTCAAGTACGCGGTCACGGACCCGCACCATGGTGGGGAGGTCTTCGGCTTCGGCGTTCAGCCGAAGGAAGGGTTCGGTGTTCGACGCGCGGAGGTTGAACCACCACTGTCCGTCATCTGAGGTGAAAGTCAATCCGTCGAGGGTGTCCACGGTGACGCCGTCGCGCTCAAATTCGCTGCGGACGCGGGCAACCGCCGCCGGAACGTCGGAGAGCTCGGAGTTGATCTCGCCGGAGGAAAAATACGGCTCGTATTCACGGGCCAGGTCCGAGAGCGGCAGGGTCTGCTCACCCAGCGCGGCGAGGACATGCATGGCCGCCAGCATGCCGGTGTCGGCGTTGTAGAAGTCGCGGAAGTAGTAGTGGGCGGAGTGCTCACCGCCGAAGACGGCGCCTTCCTCGGCCATCAGGGCCTTGATGAAGGAATGGCCCACGCGGGTGCGGACGGCACGGCCGCCGTCGGCTTCCACCAGCTCGGGAACCGCACGGGAGGTGATGAGGTTGTGGATGATCACCGGCGTCGTCTCGCCGGCTGCCTTGGCGCGGGCGATCTCGCGGCGGGCCACGAGCGCGGTGACGGCCGAGGGGCTGACCGGGTCGCCCTTTTCGTCGATCACGAAGCAGCGGTCTGCATCGCCGTCGAAGGCCAGGCCCAGGTCAGCGCCGTGCTCGACGACGGCGGCCTGCAGGTCCCTCAGGTTCTCCGGCTCCAGCGGGTTGGCCGGATGGTTCGGGAAGGATCCGTCCAGCTCGAAGTAGAGGTCGATGATCTCCAGCGGAAGCGCCGGCAGCAGGCTGTCGCCAATGACGGCGGGGGTGGTCAGGCCTGCCATGCCGTTGCCGGCATCGACAACCACCTTCAGCGGGCGGATGTCCGTCAGGTCCACCAGGCTGCGCAGGTACTCGGAGTAGTCCCGCAGGATGTCGCGGACACTGATCCGGCCGGGGTTCTCGACGGCGGGAATGGTGCCGGCGTTCAGGTACTGCTCGGCCAGGGCCTGGATCTCACGCAGTCCGGTCTCGGACGAGATCGGCACGGCTCCTGCCTTGGCCATCTTGATGCCGTTGTACTGCGCCGGATTGTGGCTGGCAGTGAAGGTGGCGCCGGCCGCATCCAGGGCACCGCAGGCGTAGTAGAGCTCATCGGTGGAGATGAGGTCCAGCAGCAGCACATGGGCGCCGCGCATGGTGGCGCCGGCAGCGAAGTCCTTGATGAACTCGGGGGAGGACGGACGCATGTCTCCGCCCACCAGAACCGTCTGGCCGGAGAGGTCAAGCACGTCCACAAAAGCGGCACCGACGGCCTTGACTATCTGCGGAGTGATGGTCTCGCCTACGACGCCGCGGACATCGTAGGCCTTAAAGGACGCGGAAAGATCGAATGCACTAGTCACCCGGACAGTCTATAGGCCAGCGTTCCATCTTCCGGTGCTTGTCCACAGGGGCTGGACACAGCTTCCGGTATCCACGCCGGTTTCCGGCTGGAGGAAATCGTCAGCCCCGGCTGGAATAGTGGAGGTATGGAATTCCAGCAAGAAACCCAAAACCCAGACCCGCAGAACGGTTCGAACGCCGAGCGGGATGCCGCGCCGCAGAATGCCGCCGGCATCGTCGGGGAAGGCTCCGCAGCCGCCGATCCGGCGCTTCGGACCGAAGCCACCCGCCTGCTCCGGGCCCTGGTCGGCAACGACACCGCTGAGTTCCATGAGGGCCAGTACGAGGCCATTGAGGCGCTTGTCGCCGGCGGACGGAGGGCCCTGGTGGTCCAGCGCACCGGGTGGGGCAAGTCCGCGGTGTATTTCGTGGCGAGCCTGCTGCTGCGTGCCCGGGGGGCGGGACCGACGCTGATCGTGTCCCCGCTGCTGGCGCTCATGCGCGACCAGGTCTCGGCAGCCGCCCGCGCCGGTGTCCGGGCCGTGGCCATCAACTCCGCCAACCAGCTGGAATGGCAGGATATCTCCGCCAAGCTGCAGGCGGACGAGGTGGACGTGCTGCTGGTGTCACCGGAGCGCCTGAACAACCCGGGTTTCCGGGAGACCCATCTGCCCGAGCTGATCCGCCGCTCCGGGCTGCTGGTGATCGATGAAGCGCACTGCATTTCGGACTGGGGCCATGACTTCCGGCCGGACTACCGGCGCATCCGCAGCCTGATCGAGCAGCTGCCGGCCTCGGTGCCGGTGCTGGCCACCACCGCAACGGCCAACTCCCGGGTCGTGAAGGACGTGGAGGAGCAGCTGGCTTCCGGCGGTGAGGACGTCTTCACCATCCGCGGGGCGCTGGCCCGCCGGTCCCTGCGCCTGGGAGTGCTGCGGCTGCCCACCCCGAAAGCGCGGCTGGGCTGGCTCCTGACCCACATCGACGAACTGCCGGGCTCGGGCATCATCTATGCCCTCACGGTGTCCGCGGCCGAGGACACCGCCCGGCTGCTGCAGAAGGCCGGCCATCCCGTCGTCGCGTACACCGGACGCACGGACCCGGCCGACCGGGAGCAGGCCGAAGCGGCGCTGAAGAACAACGAGGTCAAGGCGCTGGTGGCCACCAGCGCGCTAGGCATGGGCTTCGACAAGCCGGACCTGGGGTTCGTTGTCCATCTGGGCGCACCTTCTTCCCCCGTGGCGTACTACCAGCAGGTGGGCCGCGCCGGGCGTGGTACCCCCAGCGCCGACGTCTTGCTGCTGCCGGGGACGGAGGACAAGGATATCTGGGAGTACTTCGCCACCTCCTCCATGCCGGCGGAGGGGCCGGCCAACGCCGTGCTGACGGAGCTGGCCTCGGGTGCCGTGATGTCCACCGGAGCTCTGGAAACGCGGGTCAACTTGAAACGCTCGCCGCTGGAGCTGCTGTTGAAGGTCCTGGCGGTGGACGGCGCGGTGGAGCGGGTGTCCGGCGGCTGGCGCGGCACCGGACAGCCCTGGAGTTATGACCGGGAGCGGTACGAGCGGATTTCCGCGGCGCGCGTGAAGGAACAGCAGGCCATGCTGGATTACGAAAGCACCACTGGCTGCCGCATGGAATTCCTGTCCGTCCAGCTCGACGATCCGGCCGCGGCCCCGTGCGGACGCTGCGACAATTGCGCCGGCCGCTGGTTCTCCGGCGAGGTGGCCGACGAAGCCACCGATCACGCCGATCAGGCCCTGAGCCGGGTGGGCGTGGATGTGGACCCGCGCGGCATGTATCCCTCCGGCATGGACCGTCTGGGGGTGCCGGTAAAGGGAAAGATCAAGCCGGACCTGGCGCTGTCCACCGGACGGGCGCTGGCCCGCCTGACCGACTTGGGATGGGGCGGACGGCTGCGCGAGATTTTCGCTCCGGAGGCCGGGGACACCGTGGCGGATGAAGCCCTGTTGAAGGGCTGCGTGCAGGTGTTGGCGCAGTGGGGCTGGGAGGAGCGGCCGGTGGCCGTTGTCAGCATTCCGTCGCGGTCGCGTCCGCAGCTGGTCGGTTCCCTGGCACACGGCATCTCCAGCCTGGGCCGCATCCCGTATCTGGGTGCCCTGCAGCTCCCGCACGGCGGTCCCACCGGCGGGTCAGGCGGCAACAGCGCCTTCCGGTTGGCTTCCGTCTGGGACCAGTTTGCCGTTCCCGAAGAAGGAGCGGCCTGGTTTGCGGCCAATCCCGGACCTGTCCTGCTGGTGGACGACTTTGCTGACAGCCGCTGGACCCTGACCGAAGCCGGCCGGGTACTCAGGCAGGCCGGCGCGGCTTCCGTGCTGCCTTTTGTGCTGGCGCTGAAGGCATAGCGAACAGCTCGTACAACGCCGGCTCGGGCGCGATCCGCGCAATCTGGGGAATGGGAGTGGGAGTGGGAGTGGGCCGGTTTGTCTGCGGCGGAACGGCCGCTTCCTCCCGGGGTTCGGGCATCCCGGAAGGAAGCGGTGCCGCTGCCTGCGTCCGAACCTTGGTGCGCACCGGAGCGGGCGCGCGAGCCGGCTTCGCCGGGGCCGGGGCCGGAACATTAACCGCCGGGGCCGGAATATTAACCGCCGGGGCCGGAACATTAACCGGGGCAGCGACTGCTGCCGGCTCCGGCGGCACCGGTACTGCTGCGACTGCTGCGCCTGCTGCCGGTTCCGGGCGGAACGCGGGAGTCTGGACCGCCCTGGTTTCTTCCGGCTGCCGGCGCAGCCACCGCTCGGTGGCCGCCACATGGACGGTCATGAGGGAACGGGCCAGCTCGGCGTCGCCCAGTGTCAGCGCCTCGAGAATGGCGGCATGCTCGCCGAGGACAGCGGACACCGCGCCGGCTTCGATAATCCGCTGCCAGGCCCGCAGCCGCAGCGCGCTGCCGGTCAGCGAATCCAGCAGCCCCGCCAGATAGGGGTTGCCCGAGGCGCGGGCAATCCGGGAATGGAACGTGAAGTCGTGGGCAGCCAGCTGGGCAGCGGTTGCCTGCGGTGGCACCGAATCCAGGCAGGTCCGCAGCGCTGCAAGCCCCCGGGCATCAATCCGAGCGGCGGCGTGGGCCGCGGCACCGGGTTCGAGGATGCGCCGAACCTCCAGAAGTTCCGGCGCGGAGGTTTCCTGATGGATCTCCACCATGAAGCCCATGGTTTCGGTCAGTAGACCGGGTTCCAGGCTGGTGACGTAGGTGCCGTCACCGCGCCGGACATCGAGGACGCGGATCAGCTCAAGCGCTTTGACCGCCTCCCGCAGCGAGCTTCGGGACAGGCCCAGCTGGTCGCTCAGCTCGTTCTCCGGAGGAAGCCGGTCACCAGCCTTGAGCCGCCCACTGATGAGCATTTCCTTGATCTTGGTAATCGCTTCATCGGTAACAGCCACCCGACTATCTTAAGCGCCCGCGGCGGCAGGCTCAGACGGCAGGCTCAGACAGCCGGAGGGCAGGCCTCCGCCGCGCAGGAACCTCAGTTGCCGGTAAAGACGGGCGGGCGGCGTTCGGCGAATGCGGTGGCTGCTTCATTGAAGTCACGGCTGGCCAGGAACGCCGAATTCCACAGCTGGACATAGTCCAGGCCCGATTGGACTGCGGCTTCCGGGCCGTGGTTCATGACGTGCTTAACGCCCTGGACCACGAGCGGAGGATTCGCGGCAACCACGGCGGCCAGCTCGCGTCCCCGGCCGACGACGTCGTCCGCCACTTCCGTGACCAGACCCAGCTGATGGGCGCGGTCGGCGCCGAAGTCCTCACCGGTCAGGGCGAGGTGTCGGGCGGGACCTTCGCCGATGATGCCGGGCAGGCGCTGGAGAGAGCCCAAATCAGCAACAATGGCGACCCTCACCTCGCGCACGCTGAACACGGCAGACGGGGAGGCGATACGGATGTCCGCGGCAGCGATGACATCGATGGCGCCCCCGATGCACCACCCGTCCACCGCCGCGATGACCGGCTTGGCGCACCGGGCCAGCGAGCTGACGGAATCCTGCAGGTCCCTGATCCGGCGCCGGAATCCTTCGCGCAGGCGGGCATCCATGCCATCGGCGGCCAGCATCGGAGCAAAGACCGGTGCCATCGCCGGCAGATCCAGCCCGTAGCTGAAGTTCCCACCCGAGCCGTAGAGCAGGATGGCACGCACGGTGTCGTCCTCGCTGAGGGCACCAAAAACGTCGGGGAGCTCCTTCCAAAAATCCGGCCCCATGGCGTTGCCCTTCGAGGGGCCGATGAGCTCGACCTCCGCAATGCCTTCGGCAACATGCACGCGCAGTGAACGCAGGGGAGTGGTGGGGCTCATGGCATCTCCGTCGATCGGCGGTCGGTTCGCAGGTCAATATACCGGCCTGAAGGTTCCGGTGCCGTGGGCGAAGCTAGGATCGTTGTATGGAGTTTCTGGTGATTGTTCTGTTTGTCGTGGCCATTGTTGTGGTGAATTTCGTGGTGAGTCGTGCCCAGCGCCGGAAAAAGCAGGTTCACGGAGACGGGCCGGACGCGGACGGGGCAGAGCAGGAGCAGCCGCGCACCGCGAAGCAGTTCAAGCCTCCCCGCAAAGCAACCGGAGCCAAGGCCGCATCGGCCGGCCCCCGGACCTCCGCGGAGGCGGCGCGGGAAGCCAACGCCCGGCTCGACGCCGCCCAGCACCAGCAGGTGTACGCCGCCATCGCGCAGGGCCGCCCCATACAGGCCGTAAAACTCTATGCGCAGTTCACCGGAGTCGGTGTTCGGGCCGCGGGTGCTGCCGTGGAAAACCTGGCCACGCATCCCCAGCCGTTCCAACCTCCGCGTCCGGCAGCTCCGGTCCAGGAAGCACCGTCAGCACCGGGCGCACCGTCAGCACCGGGCGAGCAGGGGAAAACGGCTGCCGCTCCCGGCAGTGATGTCGATGCGCCGGACACCTCCCGTCCTGCGGACCCCGGCGCGGGCCGGGACAGCGCCCATCCGGAAGGCTCCGCCGGCTCGGACCCCGACAGCTCCTCGGCACCGACAAATACCCCGACACCGAAAAGTACCCCGGCACCGAAAAGTACCCCGGCACCGGCCGGGAAGCCCCAAGGCGGGCCGGCAGACAAGACGCCCTCCACACCCGAAGAAGATGACATCAGCAAGTGGGTCAAGGACCTGCGGCCGGAAGACTTCTAACGCCTGCCCCGCGCCGTCACTGAGTCATTCCATCTGAGTCATTCCACCTGGGTCAGTCCAGTTCCCGCGCCCGTTGGTTGCGCCCGTCTGCTCCGTACGGGTAGTTTCCGACCGCGGGTCGGCTGAGATCGGTGAGCCGCTGCAGCTCGCCGGCTGAGAGCTGCAGCGCGGCGGCACCCAGATTATCGGTGAGCTGCTCGACACTGCGCGCTCCCAGGATCACCGAGGTCACCCCCGGTTGCGCGGCGAGCCAGGCGAGGGAAACCTGCGCCGAACTGGCGCTGTGGGCGGAGGCGATGGTTTTGACCGCGTCAAGGATCTGCCAGGTCCGGTCGTTGTTGCTGCGTAGATCCCAGCCCTGGAACTGCCGGGTTGGGTTGTCTCCGACGCGGGTCTTGCCGGCGGGGACCGTTTCGCGGCGGTACTTTCCGGTGAGCCAGCCGCCGGCCAGCGGTGACCAGGGCAGCAGGCCCAGTCCGGCGTCGACCGCTGCCGGCACCACTTCGGACTCGATTTCGCGTTCCAGCAGGTTGTACTGCGGCTGCAGCGTGACCGGTTCGTTCCAGCCGTGCGCCCGCGCGGTGTACACGGCCTTCGTCAGCTGCCAGCCGGTGAAGTTGGAGAGTCCGTAGTAACTGATTTTTCCGGCGGTAACGGCGTCCTGCAGGAAACCGAGGCTTTCCGCCAGCGGGGTCAGCGGATCCCAGGAGTGCAGCTGGTACAGGTCGATGTGGTCCACTCCCAGCCGTTTGAGCGAGGCGTCCAGCGCCTGGCGCAGGTGCCGGCGCGAGGTGCCCAGGTCATTGGGCCCGGCCCCCATCGGAAACCGGCCCTTGGTGGCGAGCACAACGTTCCGCGCCGCCTCAGGCCGGGCCGAGAGCCAGTGGCCGATGATCTCCTCGGAAGCGCCGGTGGTGTAGACGTCGGCGGTGTCGATGAAGTTTCCGCCGGCTTCCACATACGTGTTCAACAGGTTGTGGGACACCCGCTGGTCGGATTCGTTGCCAAAGGTCATGGTGCCGAGGGCGTAGCTGCTGACGACGGTGCCGCTGCGGCCCAGGAGGCGCATTTCCATGGAGAGTCCTTTGACTGGCAGGTGACGGGCAGGTGACTGGCAGAGCTTCACGACCGGGGTTGCCATACTATCCGCGGCCGGACTCCCTGTCCGCAGCCTCACCCGTTGGATTGAAGGATGACCCCCATTCTTGCGTACTCAGCAATCTCTTGGGCGGTGTAGCCGTACTGGGACAAGATTTCACCGGTGTGTTCCCCAAGCACAGGCGGCGCGGAGATCAGCCACTCGTCATCTCCGGTATCTGCCGGCCGCCCCAGCACCCGCATCTCACCCAACGTGAGGTGGTTGACCGTTCCGGTGAGTTCCAGTTCGGCCGCCAGCGGATGGCGAAAGACTTCGTCGACACCCAACACCGGTCCGCAGGGAACACCGGCGTCATTTATCGCTTTGATCCAGGTGGCCGAATCGTCGAGGGCGAGTTGCTCCTCCATCAGTCCCCGCAATACGACCCGATGCGCCAAGCGGAGCTCGTTCGTGCCGAACCTGGGGTCTTTCACCAGATGCCCCAGGTCCAGTGCATCGGCGAGCTTCTCCCACATTCGCTGGTTGCCCGACGCAATGGTGACGTATCCGTCCCCGGTCTTGAAGGTGCCCTGAGGAAAAATCAGCGGGTGGTCATTCCCTTCCCTGGACGCGACCATTCCCAGACTGAGGAACTTCTGGGCCTGGTACGTCATCAGGAAGGTCATGGACTGCATCAGGGAGGTGGAAACCATTCCCCCGGAGCCGGTCTTGTCCCGTTCGAGGAGCTTGGCCAGAACGGCGAACCCTGCGATCAGTCCGGTACTGGTATCCGCTACGGGAATGCCAGCCCTCAGCGGCCCGGTGGCATCGGTGCCGGTAACGCTCATGAAACCGCTCATTCCCTGGGCGTTCTGATCAAAACCGGCCATGGAGGACCCTGCGGGCCCGCTGCCAAATCCACTGATGGAGCAGTAAACCAAACGCGGGTTTGTTGTGGAAAGGGCCTCGAAGGAAAGGCCCATCCGTGCCATGGTTCCCGGTTTAAAGTTTTCGATGACGACGTCGCAGGTCGCCGCGATCCTTTTCACCGCTGCCAGTCCTTCAGCAGACCGGAGGTCCACGGCGAGGGACCGCTTGTTGCGGTTGGCGGACATGAAGTAGACGCTCTCTCCGCCATCGACAAACGGGCCGGACTGCCGCGAAGGGTCGCCGTCCGGCAGCGCCTCGACCTTGATGACTTCAGCCCCCTGGTCGGCAAGCATCATGCTGGCAGTCGGACCGGCAATGTAGCGCGAAAGATCGAGGACAACCAATCCCTCGAGGGGCCTCATTTCACTGAATCCGCGCTGTGGACAACGTCGCCGAAAGCCGGAGGCCGTTTGCCGAGAAAAGCGGCAACGCCCTCCCTGAGATCGGCACCGTCGTAGGCCCGCAGCATGAGGTCCTGCACTCTTTCCGCCGCCAGGTCGTTGACCTCCCCAGCCAAATCGGTGACCACCTTCGCCGCTGTCATGGTGGTCGCGGAGGAAGACGTTATCGCAGCCACGAGTGTGGAAATACTCGCTGTGAGTTCCCCGGCCGGCACCACTTTGTCGACCAAACCCATCCTCAAGGCCTCCTCCGCGGAAAGCAGCTCTCCGCTGAAAAGAAGGCGCTTGAGTCCGTTCACGCCGATATGGCGGACCAACAGCCGTGACTCCGTCAGCCCGAGGATGACGCCGAGCCTGCCCACAGGGATTCCAATGGACAGGTTGTCGGCGGCGATCCGAAGGTCGCAGGCCGAGGCCAACTCGCAGCCGCCGCCCACCGCGAAGCCGTGAAGCATGGCCAGTGTGGGAATCTCGGTGCCTGCTATGACACGCAGGGTCCGGGAGAGCTGGGCGTTGTAGGAGGCTGCCTGCGCGGCGGTGGACCGGACCGCCGGGAACTCGCTGATGTCGGCCCCGGCGGCAAAGGCCGCGGTGCCCGCGCCTCGCAGCACGATGGCTCGCAGCCGGGGATTTGCGGACAGACTGGTGAACACCTCTTCGAGCTCCCGCCACATCCCAAGAGAGAGCGCATTGCGTGAGCGGCCGCTCGTGATGGCCACCACGGCCACCTCTTCCTCGGTTCGGCATAAGATTCCAGCCGGCACATTGCCGTCGGGCGAATCGAAGGACGATAGCAGGTTGTCGATCAAAGGAGATCCTGACTCTTCAAGGTTGGGTGTTCGCGGCATTGGTGGATATTCGACTGACGGCTGCAGCCACGCCTAGCTCCACCCGGGAACGATGAAGATCAGCCAGGTGGCAATCGGCGCGACCACCACCATGGAAAAGCCCCAGACCATGAGTTGACGGAAGACGGCGTCGCGCTGCGCCTCCGGCGAGTTGGCCACTACCAGGGCGCCGGATGTCGAAAACGGGCTGGAGTCGACCACCGAGGAGGAGATGGACAAAGCGATGATCATCCCGACGGCACCGACATCACCGGTGAGAAGGAACGGAACGGCAAGCGGGATAAGCGCGCCGAGTATTCCTGTCGTCGAGGCGAAGGCCGATACGACGGCACCGATGAAGCAGATCAGGATGGCTGCGAACAGCGGTGTGCCGATGTTCGCGACACCGTTGCCGAGCCAGTCGATGGTTCCGATTCGCTCCATCAGCGCCACATAGGTGACGATCCCACAGAGCAGCAGGACGGTGGGCCAGGCGATGGCGCTCACGGCACCTTTGTTGCTTTCAGGGGAAAGCAGCGACAGGACGACTGCGATCGTGACTGCGGTGAAACCGACGTCGAATCCGAAACCGAGGACAGCAACGGCCAGTGTCCCTATGCCAAGGAGCGTGAAGACCTTATGCCGGTCCAACTGCACGTCTGTCACAAGGGCTTCCCCGGTGGAGGGCGTCATGGTCTGGACGGTCGCATTGGCGGCTCGGGTGGTTCTGGAGCCTTTGCCTGCCGGGCGGGGCCCGTCCCCTTCGTCTGCGGTTCCTCCGGCCGCCCGCGCAGTTCCGTCACCAAGGTCCCGCTGCCCCAAGAGGCTGCGTCCGCCAAACATGAAGAAGACAACTATGCCGAGCGCGACGTTGAAGAGCAGCGAGGACAGGAACAGAAGCGCCGGGTTCCCGGGCAGATCGCTCCGGACGACCACTCCGTTGACAATGCTGCCGAAGACGCTGATCGGTGAGAACCCGCCCGCACTCGCGCCGTTGATAACCATCAGGCCCATAAGGATGGGACGGATGTTGTAGCGGACAGCGAAGCCCATCGCGACGGGGGCGATAATTGCTACGGCGGCAGGGACCACGGCGCCAACGGACGTTATCAGGGCGGTAATAATGAACATTACCCATGGAATCAGCGCGATTCGTCCGCCCACCATCTTTACGGATTTGACCACAACCCAGTCGATGGTGCCGTTCGCCTTTGCCAGCGCAAAAAGATAGGTAACGCCGACAAGAATTACGAAGAGATCTGCCGGGAAACCCAGCAGGACGGTGTCAACGTCCTCACCGATGACCATGGTTCCCATGATGAATGCTGCAACCAGCGCCAAGGCACCCATGTGAACGGGGCGGACGGTTGCGATCAAGAATAAGGCGGCCAGCACCAGGATCGATAAGAGTTCAATACTCATTTCGGTCTCCCACATCTTTGAGGGTCGTATGATCCGTGAGCCGGTACAGATCGGCCCCGCCGTCCAACGGGCGGAACTCTTTTCCGTGATCGGAGATGCATACCGTTGGGGGAGATTATGTTGCGCAGAAGAACACCCGTCAACCTCCTTTTGGTAACTCCGAAAAGTTGGGCAGCACTGCTTCGCGCGGGGCTGAAAGCAGTGCTGGACGGGCCTGCACACCGGTGCTAGCGTTCCGTGCGGTAATGGAATTCCATTTCGCAGCTTTGTGCCGACGCTGTGCTGATGCCCCCTCTGGGAGGACGAAATATGGGAATGTCTCGAGCAGCAACCACAAGCGGACGCCACTATTTACAGATTCCCGGACCGACGAACTGCCCGGACGAAGTCCTCAGGGCCATCGCCGCTCCAACCATCGACCACAGGGGGCCTGAGTTTCAAGAACTTGGGCACCACATTCTCCAAGCCATCCGCCCGGTCTTTGGCACCAGCGGCCCCGTCATCATCTATCCGGCTTCCGGCACCGGGGCCTGGGAAGCTGCGCTCGTAAACACGTTGAGCCCGGGAGACCGGGTGCTCTGTTTCGAAACCGGGCACTTCTCCGCTCTTTGGATGAAGATGGCAGAGGATCTCGGGCTGCAAGTCGACATGGTGCCGGGTGACTGGAGGCATGGCATTGACCCAGCCGTGGTTGAGGAAAAGCTGTCCGCTGACTCCGGTCAGGAAATCAAAGCTGTTTGCTGCGTTCACAACGAGACTTCCACCGGAGTCACCAGCCGCATCAGTGAAATTCGCGAGGCGATGAACGCTGCGTCGCATCCCGCGCTGTTGCTTGTGGACACCATTTCCTCATTGGGTGCGATTGAGTACCACCACGACAAATGGGGGGTTGACGTAACGGTTTCCGGTTCCCAGAAAGGGCTGATGCTGCCCCCCGGACTCAGCTTCAACGCGGTCAGTGAAAAGGCCCTGGCAGCTTCGGAAAAAGCGCGGCTGCCCAAATCCTTCTGGGACTGGCGTCCCATCCTCGCTGCCAACAAAAACGGCTTCTGGCCGTATACGCCGTCGACGAACCTGCTTTACGGGCTCAAAGTGGCACTTCGGATGCTGGAGGAAGAGGGCTTGGAGAATGTTTTTGCCCGCCACCAGCGCCACGCCCGTGCGACCCGGGCCGCAGTCGAGGCGTGGGGACTGGAGGTCCTGTGCCAAGATCCGCGGGAGTATTCAGGATCTCTGACAGCAGTGCTGATGCCGGAGGCCTTCAACGCGGACGATGTCCGCGCCACGATACTGGAGCGGTTCGATATGTCCCTCGGAGCCGGGCTGTCAAAGCTCGCTGGAAGGGTTTTCCGGATTGGGCATCTGGGTGCCTTTGAGGATCTGACACTGGTGGGAACACTGGGCGGAGTGCAGATGGGCCTGAATCTCAGCGGAGTTCCGATCAAACAGGACGGGCTGGAGGCAGCGATGGCCGTGCTGGAGAAGGGCTAGCGGCGCAGGGAACGGGCAGGCCCGGTATCAGCGGCACCGACGCCACTAAGCGAGGGAGACAAGCATGACCGCAATGGATGTTTCGTCAGAGGAAACAACAATTCCTGCGGGGTTTGTTGAAGAACTCGAGCAGGCACTCGAGGGCGAGGTCGCGTTCGATGGCTACAGCAGGCATCTGTTTGCCCGTGACGCCAGCATGTACACAATGCGTCCGATGGGTGTGGTCTTTCCCATGCACAGCGCTGACGTGGCCCAAGCGGTTCGAATCTGCGGGAACTTCGGCGTACACGTCACTCCGCGGGGTGCAGGTACCAGTCTCGCGGGACAAACCGTGGGAGCCGGAATTGTCCTGGACTTCTCGCGCCATATGAACCGGATCCTGAACGTTGATCCTGTGGCCCGGACAGCCCGGGTTGAAGTCGGAGTTGTCCAAGACGAACTTAACCGAGCGGCAGAACCGTTCGGTCTGATGTTTGGCCCCGACACGTCAACCAGCAACAGGGCAACCATCGGAGGCATGCTGGGAAACAACTCTGCCGGCAGCGGTTCACTGCGTTATGGAATGACGATCGATCATATCCGCGCATTGGAAGTGGTGCTGGCCGACGGATCCACTGCCCGCTTGGAACCGGTGGATGAAGATGAACGGAAGCGCCGAGCCGAAGCCGATACCCTGGAAGGCCGGATCTACCGGCACATGCCGGTTCTGCTGACTGAAAAGGCAGAGGCCATAGCCAGCGGCTTTCCTCCGTTTTGGCGGCGGGCGAGCGGTTACCGGCTGGACAGGCTGGCTGAATCGGTATTCGACTTGGCGAAATTCGTGGTGGGCTCCGAAGGCACACTTGTGATTGCCACCCACGCCGAGGTTGACCTCGTGCCCAAGCCCCGGCATACCGTCTACGCTGTCGGCCATTTCTCCACGACTCAGCAGGCAATTGAAGCGACCGCGGACTCTTTGAGCTGTGAACCTGCTCAGGTGGAGCTCATGGACAAGACGATTCTGGATCTGTCCCGGCAGAAGATCGAGTATGCGAACCTGGGCCATACCTTGCAAGGGGACCCCGCAGCTCTGCTCTTCGTGTCCTTCACGGGGGATGACCGGGACGAGGTCCTGAAGAGCCTGGACACGCTGGTATCCCTCTGGGAGAAAAACGGGCGGGGCTACGCCACTTTGAAGTTGTCCACGGCAGCGGAACAGGCTGACCTTCTCAAGGTCCGAAAATCGAGTCTTGGACTCCTGATGGCCGCAAGCGAAGGCTCCAACCGTCCGCTCGCGTTCGTGGAAGATACGGCTGTCCCGCCTGAACGGTTGGCTGAATACACGGCCCGATTCGCCGGCATCCTGGACCGGCACCAGATGCGGGCCGGATTTTACGGGCACTGTTCCGTGGGCTGTCTGCACATTCGGCCTTTCGTTGACTTGTCCAAGCCAGATGAAGTGGCCCGCATGCGAGCGGTCGCTGAAGAGGTCAAAGACCTCGTTACGGAATTCGGGGGCGTGAACTCAAGCGAACACGGGGACGGACTGGCCCGCAGCGAGTTCAACCGGGAGATTTTCGGGGACGAGCTTTATGAGGCCATGCGTGAAGTCAAGCGAATTTTTGACCCTGGCAACATCATGAATCCCGGCAAAATCGTTGATGCCCCCAGCATGACCGAGAATCTGCGGGATGCGATGCTGCCGGCTGCCGTCGGTTTTCGAACCCGCCTCGACTTTGACGTCGTCGGGGGCATGCGCGGCGCCGCCGACCGCTGCATGAACATCGGCCTGTGCCGCAAGAGCACAACGGGAGCGATGTGTCCCTCCTACATCGCCACCCGGGAGGAAGAACACTCGACCCGGGGCAGGGCCAACGCCTTGGTCAAGGCACTTTCAGAGCCCGATCCCCAGGCGGCGCTCGGCGACGAGCGGTTGCACGAGATTCTGGATCTGTGCCTCATGTGCAAGGCGTGCAAAGCTGAATGCCCGTTGGGTGTTGATATGGCCAAACTGAAGAGCGAGACGCTGTCTCACTATCACGAGATTCATGGAGTTCCGCTGCGGACCAGAATCTTTGGGGCCATTCGAACCTTGAACAAGCTCGGGTCCGCATTCGCTCCACTGTCAAACATTCCGGGCCGGATTCCGCTGCTGCGGAAAATCGGTGAACGGACCATCGGCATATCGGCGGCGCGGCCACTGCCGCATTACCGTTTCATGAATCTCGTCCGCTGGTATCGGCACAGCGAGGCCTCCACCACTCCGGCCAGCCAAGGAACCATCAACTTTCTGGCCGACTCCTTCACGACCTACGCCGAACCGCACATAGGGCAAACCGCAATACGGCTGCTGCAACGGTCGGGGTGGGATGTGGAGCTGGCCAGCACCGGATGCTGTGGCCGGTCCGCGCTGTCCAAGGGCCTCGTCGACGAGGCTAAGGGGAAGGCCGCAGCGATGGCGCGGGACCTCAACACTCGGACGTCCGCGGGGTCACCCATCGTCGGCTGCGAGCCTTCATGCTTGTACACGCTGAGGGACGAGCACGTAACCCTGCTCCCGGAGGATGAAAACGTCAAGGCTGTGGCCCAAAGAGTCCAGCAGATTGAGACGCTGCTGACGGAAGCCATTGATGAGGGCCGGTTGACGCTCGCGGAACACTCCTGGCTGTCAGGACGGACCATTCTGTACCAAGGCCATTGCCATCAGAAGGCTGAGGTGGGGACAGCGGCCACCATGGCGTTGCTGCGCCGCATCCCCGGGGTGAAGGTTGTCGATCTTGACGCCGGATGCTGCGGAATGGCGGGGTCTTTCGGCTATGAGGCGGAGCACTACGAAATCTCCATGAAGGTTGGCGCTGACCGCCTGTTTCCCGCCATTGAAGAAGCCGGTAAAGAGACAGTGATCGCGGCCACCGGAACTTCCTGCCGCGAGCAGATTTTCCACGGGACCCGCAGGTCTGCCTGGCATCCGCTGGAGCTTATCCAAGAGGCATTGACCGAAACCAGCGGGGAGGCGCGAAGTGCGGATCATTCGGTTCGTTGAGAAAGCCGTTGCAGCAAAAGGACGGCAGCCGATGTTTGGCATATTGGAAGGGTCCCGGATTTATGAGCTCGCCGGCGGCTGGGAGAACCCTTCGCGCGGGACGGAACTGACGAATCTTGCCGACGTCATGCTGCTGAATCCCTGTGATCCGTCAGTGATTGTCTGTGCCGGAGGCAATTACCACAGCCAGCTGGCGGAACTGGGAAAGCCTGTCCCTGCAGAACCCGTCATTTTCCTGAAGGGGCGCAATTCCCTGGCTGGCCCGGGAGATGTCATTCAACACCCGCTGGGCCTGGAGCGGCTGGAATATGAGGGCGAACTCGCCGTTGTTATCAGCCGCGTGGCAAGGAACGTGAAACCAGAATCTTTTGACGACTACGTCCTTGGCTACACCTGCGCCAACGATGTCACTGCCAGCGATTGGCGCGCCGACGGGCAATGGACCAGAGCCAAAAGCCTCGACACGTTCTGTCCCATGGGCCCGTGGATTGAAACCAGCGTTGCGCCGGAGTCGCTGCGGCTGCAGACGCGGCTTAACTCCGAGACGGTTCAGGACTGTGAAACATCCGACATGGTGTTCGGGGTTGGTGAACTTCTGGCTTGGATTACCCAATGGATCACTCTGCAGCCCGGGGATGTTCTGCTGACGGCCAGCCCGGCGGGTGTGGGTCAGATGAAGCCGGGGGACTCAATCGAGGTGGAGATTAGCGGCATCGGGGTGCTGTCGAACACGGTCCAGTGGCCTTCCTCAGGTTCCGCAAGCGACTAGTGGACGTCTCTCCGGGCACAAAAAAACCCCCGGTTGCCCGGGGGTCTTAGCGCGGAGACGGGGAGATTTGAACTCCCGGTGGGCTTTAGGCCCACACTTCATTAGCAGTGAAGCCCATTCGGCCGCTCTGGCACGTCTCCAAAATGCTCTCTGATAGCTTCCGCTGCCAGCCTGACAAGACTACCCATAAGGGGAGGGTAAGAGCAAAACGTCGCAGATTTGTTCGGGGAGTTACTTCAGCCGCCCGGTCAGCGCTTCCCAGAGAAACTCGTAGGACATGGCGTACATCCGGGCGGCCTGGCGGTTGTCCGATGCTCCGGCATGTCCGCCCTCCAGCGCCTCATGGAACCAGACGTTCTCCACGCCCAGAGCCTTCATCCGCGCTGCCATCTTCCGCGCCTGGACCGGGCCGACGCGGTCATCGCTGGTGGCCGTCCAAATCAGCGTGGGCGGATAATCGGCATCCGCCTTCAGCAGGTGGTACGGCGAGAAGGTCCGCACGAATTCCCACTGCTGCGGGTCGTCAGGATCGCCGTATTCGGCAATCCACGAGTAACCGGCGGACAGCTTGGTGTAGCGGCGCATGTCCAGCAGGGGCACCCCGCAGGACACGGCGCCGAACAGGTGCGGATAGGTGGTGAGCATGTTGCCGACCAGCAGCCCGCCGTTGCTGCGGCCGGTGCAGCCCAGGTGCTGCCGTGACGTGACTCCGCGGTCCGTCAGGTCCTGCGCCACTGCGGCGAAATCTTCATAGGCCCGGTGCCGGTTTTCCTGCAGCGCAGCCCGGTGCCAGTCGGGTCCGTATTCCCCGCCGCCGCGAATGTTGGCAAGCACGTACACCCCCGAACGCTGCGCCCCGCCGTCGTCGGTAAAGCTCCGCTCCAGCCAGCCGCGGCCCACCACTCCGCTGTAGGTCGGGGTCAGCGCCTGCTCGAAGCCGCCGTAACCGTTCAGCAGCGTGGGATTGCCGCCGTCGAGCACCAGGTCCTTCGGTCCCACCTGGAAGTAGGGCACCCGGGTGCCGTCGGCGGACACGGCAAAGTGCTGCTCCACGGTGCAGGAGGACGCGTCAAAGAACGACGGCGACTCCTTCACCACTGCGGCGCCCCCGCCGGAGGAGCTCCCCAGGGTTCCGCGGGACAGCGTGGACGGCGTCAGGAAGCCGGTGCTGATGAGCCAGTAGTCGTTGCCGGACTCCTCGTCCTCGTCATCCACGGCATAGGCGTCCACGGTATGCAGGGGCGGGCAGGCATCCAGGACCGTGGACGTCCAGCCGCCGGCCGGATCCAGCACCGAAATCTCGGACGAGACATCCCGCAGCAGGTTCAGCAGCAGCTGGTCGCGGGTCCAGCTCCAGGACTGCAGCGAGGTCGCGGGGTCCGGGGTGAAGAGCGTCGCCAGCTCCCGGCTGCCGGCCAGGAACGCGTCCAGATCCGCGGCGAGCAGGGATCCGGCAGCATGCACGGTGCCGTTGAGTTCCCAATCGGTGCGGGGGCGCAGCACCAGCCACTGCCGGTGGATGTCCACATTCATGTCCAGCGGAACGTCCAAGCGGACCCACGAATCGTTGGAGCGCAGGAACGTGGAGCTGTTGTAAAAGTCCACGATGTCCACGGCGATGTCACGTTCAAAGCCCGGCGTCTGGTCGCGCGCCACCACTGCCATCATGTGGTCTTCGGGGACCTCGAAATACGGTGCGGCGTCCGCCAGCAGCATGCCGCGGCGCAGGATCCTGCTGGTGCGCGGATAGGAGGATGTCGTCATGGAGCCGGGACCGAAATCCGTGCCAACGTACAGCTCGTCCGGCCCGGCCCAGCTGATCCGGTTTTTCGCCGCTGGAATGTCAAAGCCGCCGGGCACAAAGGCGCGCTCGACGACGTCGAACTCCCGGTAGCGGGCGGCGTCGCCGCCGTCGGGGGAGAGGACCACCAGGGCCCGCCGGTAGGACACGCCGTCGGCCGGACGAAGGAACGCGGAGCCGCCCCAGACCCACTCGATGCCCTCGGTGCGGCTGAGCTCGTCCAGGTCCAGCAGGATTTCCCACTGCGGGTCGTCGGAGAGGTAGCTCTCCCAGGTGGTGCGGCGCCACAGGCCCTTGGGATGCTCGGCGTCGCGCCAGAAATTGTAGTACTGCCCGCCCCGCTTGGCCGCCATGGGAATGCGGTCGGTGGAGTCCAGGACCTCGAGCAGGCGCTTTTCGGTCTGCTCGAAGCCGGTCTCGGCCAGCAGGTCCTCGGTGACCTTGTTCTCGGCGCGGACCCAGTCCAGCTGCTTGTGCCCGTAGATGTCCTCCAGCCAGAGGAACTCGTCGTCTGCATAGGGGCCGGCGGGCAGGTCGGAAGTCGAGGAAGTCATGTGCCCATCCTAGGGCGGCGGCCGGGGGAGGCCGGTCGATTGCGGGTTCCCTGCGCGCTTCCCCCGCGCGGTTCCCCTGCGGCTGGGAAAAGGTGCGTCAGGCGGTGCCGCGCACGAAGCTGAATGCTTCCCGGGCATAGTCCGTCCACGCGGTGCGCGTGGCGTCGGGGTCCGTCTGTGTCGGGATTTCGACCCATTCCCGCATGGTGCGGCTGCCCATGGTGACGGGTTCGGCGGAGCCTTCCGCCACCAGGGCCGCGGCCCGCGTGCGGGGGAGCTTAACCAGCAGAACGTCACCGGAGCCGAGGAAGGCCACGATTTTCTTCCCGGACCGCAGCCCGGGGCTTCGGAACATGGTTCCCACCGCTATCGGCCCGTCGTCCCGCAGCACCGCCGCAATCTCGTGCAACAGATCCACCGCTTCCTGGGAGGGGGACATGGGGGTTCTTCCTTCAATCGAGGCGTAGGGCAGAACTCTCTGCAGGCTACGCAATCCTGCGAGGGGACAACAGGGCAGCGCGGGCTTTGGCTGCCGCGAACTTCCTCTCCGGGCGCCGTCCCGGCCAGGCTCCGACCGTTCAGTCCATACGGGCCGGATACTCTAGAAGCATGACGAATACGCAGAGCTTCCACGTGGCCGTGATCGGGGCGGGTCCGCGGGGAATCTCTGTCGTGGAGCGCACGCTGGCCGGCTATCTGGCCCTTGCCCCCGACGCCAGGCCGGCACTGACCATCACCGTCCTTGATCCGTTCAACCCCGGCCCCGGCCATGTCTGGCGCACCGGACAGTCCCGGCTGTTCCTGATGAACACCCCCGCCCTTTTCCCCACCGTCGTTCCGGCCGGCGCCACGGCCGCCGAGCTGGCGGCATCACCGACCGGGCTGTCTTTCGAGCAGTGGCGGATCCGGATGACTGAATCGGACGCCGGCGCGGACCTGCCGGCAGCGGATCGGGAAGAACTTGCCGGGCTGACCCCCGGCGCGTTTGCCAGCCGGGCCGTCTACGGACGCTATTTGGAGTGGACCTACGCCCGTCTCCGGGAGGCGGCCTCGGCCGCAGGGGTGCGGCTGGTGCATGTGCGCGCCGAAGTTCTCAGCCTCGCCCGTCCGGAACCGGGTTCGGGCTGGTCGGTGGAGGTCGCCGGGGAAGGCACCCTGGCCGCTGACGCCGTCGTCCTCGCCCTGGGTCATCTGCCTGCCGCGCTGAGCGCCGACCAGGACCGGCTGCGTGACGCCGCCGACCGCCACAACCTGCGGTACCTGCCCCCGGCCGTGCCTTCCGACGTGGACCTCTCAGTGCTTCCGGCCGGCGAGCCGGTGCTGGTGCGCGGCCTCGGGCTCAATTTTTTCGACATCATGATTCAGGTGACCTCCGGCCGCGGCGGCCGCTTTGTGCCCAGCGGAGAACCCGCCGGCCGCGCCCTGCGGTACGAGCCCAGCGGACGCGAGCCCGTCCTGGTGGCGGCCTCACGCCGGGGCACTCCGTACCGGGCAAAGGCCCGGCTGGAGTCCTACGTGCCGCGCGGCGTCAAGCTGCGCTACTTCACCGAAGAAACTGCAGCCGCTTTTCGGGAGCAGGGCATTTTGCCCGGCTTTGACCATGACCTGTGGCCCCTGCTGCACCGCGACGCCGTCTGGGCCTACTACTCGACGCTGGCCCGGGTGGCCGCTGACGAACTGCTGACGCCGGCGTCGGCCTTCCTCGACGAGCTGCGAGCCGCGCTGGACCTCCCCGGTCCGGACTGGGACGCAGCCAAGGAAGAGGTCCTGGGCCGCTGTGTTCCCGCCGCCCGGCGCACCAATCTTGAAGCCCTGGCCCAGCCGCTTGGACGGCGCCCGTACCGCGGGGCCCGTGAGCTCGACGACGCGGTCCTCGCGTACCTGGAGGACGACGCCGCCGGCTCCGACGCGGGTGAGGACAATCCGCTGAAAATGATGATCGGCGCGCTCAACGCCGGGCGCACGGTGCTGAAAGCGATAGTGGCCGACGGCGGACTCGCCGAAGCGTCCTGGCTCACCGAGCTGCGCGGCTGGTTTGAGCCGCTCGTGGAGGGGCTGGCCAGCGGGCCGCCGCCCGAGCGGATCGAACAGCTGGCCGCCCTGGTGCGGGCCGGCATCGTGCACTTCGTGGGCCCCGACCCGCGCTTTGACGTGGATGAGGCGCGCGGTGTCTTCACCGGGGTCTCACCGTGGTCGGGCACCGAATACGCGGCCCGCACCCTGGTCGAAGCCATGATGCCGGCCAACCGCGTGGACCGGAACATTTCTCCGCTGCTCGGCGGAATGCTGCACTCCGGCCTGGTCCGGCCCAAGGTGATGATGGCCGGGGACGGCACCGCGGTGGTGACTCCGGGGCTTGACGTCACCCTGCCGCCGTACCGGCCGGTGGGCATCAGCGGCGAACCGCAGCAGGACCTGTACGTGCTGGGGCTGCAGCTCTCGTCGGTGCAGTGGGGCACCGCGATCGCTGCCGAGGCCGGATCTCCCGGCCGGGCCGGTGCGCGGACCCTGCGGGATGCCGCCGACATCGCTGACGCCCTGCTGGCCTCGGCCGCACGCGGCGGCGCGGGAGCCGGAAGCACCGCAGGAAAGCAGCCGCTGGCGAACGCCCAGGCTCTGCCTCACCCCTAGGATCCCGGCGCGGGCCCTACGAGCCGGTGAGCTGCCGGAGCATCCGGCAAAACGCGGCGCTGTTCTCGGCGGGCCACCAGTGTCCGCCGTCCACGGCGCTGATCCGCAGGTCCGGCACCTCCGCCGCAAGACCGTCCGTCAACCGCGGCGACAGGAACGGGTCATGCAGCGGCACCAGCACATGCACCGGAACCTCGACGGGAGGCAGCGGCTCCCGCGCGGAAACGCCGGAACCAAGAAGGTTGGCGCGGTAAAGCTGGAGGCCGCGGACCGCATTGCCGGTTGCTGCTTCGGCGCTGGTTCCCGCCCGCCGGGCGTACTGCGGCCCGAGCCGGCGGCAGAGCAGTTCAGGCAGCACGGGGAGCTGGAAAAAGGCGACGTACGAGCTTCGCAGGGCCTGCCCGACGGCGAGAAGCCAGCGGCGCGGACTGCGGAGGCACTGCCGAAACCAGCGGCGCAGATGTCCGAGGTCCGGCCCGGAAATGCTGGTGAAGCTGAGGACCCGGCCCGCGGCACGGACATCACGAACCGCTGCCCAGCATTGGATGGAACCCCAGTCATGGCCGACCAAATGAACCGGCCCGCCGGCGTCCGCCAACACGGCGCAGAGGTCCGCGACGAGCACCGGGAGGCGGTAGGGAGCCAGCGGGCTGCCGGCCGCGATCTCCTCCGGCCCCGTGCCGGTCCCCCCGCGGAATTCCTTGGTCAGCCGGGATGCCCCGGCGTTGCGGGTGTCGTAGGCGATCACCCGGTGGTCAGCGGCCAGGTTCTCGATGACGCCGGCAAACACCGTGTGGTCATCGGGATAGCCGTGAACCAGCAGGACGGTGGGGGTCGCCGGTGCCGCCGGCTGGCCGTACTCGAACACGGCCAGCCGGGCGCCGTCGGTCTCCACGGTCCGCTGCCTGTTTGCCTTCATGCGTTTTTCCTTAGGTGCGTGGAACAAAAACCTGCGTGGAACAAAACCTGCGTGGAACGAAATACTGCCGCCCGGCAGCCTCCCGGTCCGCATCCTTCCAGATGCCGGCGCGGGTGGGAACGGGTGCCCGCCGGCCCAGACCTAAACTGGTGGCAGAGGATGCTCGCACGAGCTGTGCCGACAGAAAGGCGCGCGCAGGGACCTGGTGCCCCTCGATCCGTCAAGAGAGGAAGCCACCCGTGAAAGCTTGGCAGTATGTGGGGGATCGCAAGCCGATTCAGCTCAACGAAGTTCCGGAGCCGGTTCCGGGTCCCACTCAGGTCATCATCGACGTTCAGGCGGCGGGCTTGTGCCATTCCGACCTGATGTACATGGAGGTCGGGGACTCCGCCATGCCGTTCCTGCCGATGACGCAGGGCCACGAAAACGCCGGCGTCATTACCGCGCTCGGATCCGAGGTCACCGGCTTCAAGGTGGGCGACGTCGTGGGTGTGTGCTCCTCGGGCATCCAGCCCCCGGCCGGCATGTTCACTCCCGGCGGCTTTGCCGACAAACTCGCAGCGGACTACCGCGACCTGGCCCGGGTTCCCGACGGATTGGACCTCTCCCTGGCCGCCCTGGCAACCGACGCGGGAATGACGTCCTATCACGCCATGATCAAGGTCGGCCGCGCCGCCAAGGGCATGAAGGTCGGCGTGATCGGGTTCGGCGGCCTCGGGCAGATCGGTGCCCGCGCCGCGGTGTTGGCCGGCGCCGAGGTGCACGTGGCTGAAATGAAGGAAGAAGCCTGGGCGAACGCCCTGGAGGTAGGCGCCGTCTCCTGCGTCAAGGACGCCGCAGAGTGGGTGGATGCCGCGAATCCGCGGGCCGGAGGAACCTTCGACCTCATCGTGGACTATGCCGGCTTTGATACCACGCAGAAGGCCGTCAACGCCATTAAGCGCGGCGGCAAGGTGGTCCAGGTGGGCCTCGGCAAGCCCACCTTCACAGTGGCCACCAACACCATCCTGGGCAAGTCCATTGAGGGCTCCCTCGGCGGCACCGTGGCCGACATTGAGGAGGTCTTCGACCTGATGCTCCGCGGCGAGATCCAGCCCGGATACGAGGAAATTCCGTTCGACCAGATCGATGCGGGCCTTGAGCGGCTCAAGAACAACCAGATCCTCGGGCGCCTCGTCGCCCGGTTCGGCAACTAGCCTTCCGATTTACCGCACTTCCAATGCACGACGGCGGCCCGCACCGAAAAGGTGCGGGCCGCCGGGGGGGCGTGTGGGTGAGTTTTACCGGGGGAGGCCCGGGGTGGCGCAGCAAACCCCCGTCGGGTTCTCCCCCATTCCCAGCGACCGCCGGCGCCCCCCCCCCAACGGGGGGGGCCCGCCGTCGTGCATTGATGTTGAGTTAGAACGGGTACTGCCGGGCTTCGCGCTGCAGCGTGACCGTGTGGTCGGTGGTGAATTCGGCAATCGCCCAGTCACCGTTGAAGCGGCCCAAGCCCGAATTCTTCTCGCCGCCGAAGGGCACGTGTGCTTCATCCTGGACCGGGATGTCGTTGACGTGCGTCATGCCGGCCTTGATGCTGCGGGCGAAGAGCACGCCGCGGTCCAGATCGGAGGTGAAGACCGAGCTGGAGAGCCCCAGATCGCTGGCGTTGGCCAGCGACAGTGCATCCTCGGCGTCGGCCGCGCGGGTAATGCCGGCGATCGGACCGAAGATCTCTTCCTGGAAGAGCTCCATCTCCTTGGTGACGTCGGCGAAGACGTACGGCGAAAGAACCTGGCCGTTGACTTCACCCTCGACGAGCAGGCGCGCGCCCTGCTCCCGGGCCAGCTCGATCTTCTTCTGCAGGCCTTCGAGCTGCTTGGCGTTGATGATCGGGCCCACCGCATTCTGCGGATCGCGGGGATCGCCGGACTTCAGCGTCTTGGCGTGGGCAGCAAACTTCTCCACGAATTCATCGTAGACGGCGTCTTCGACGATGATCCGGTTCACCGCCATGCAGATCTGTCCCTGATGCAGGAACTTGCCCATGATGGCTGCCTTGACGGCCTGATCCACATCCGCATCGGCGAGGACCACGAACGGACTGTTGCCGCCGAGCTCCAGGGCCACATGCTTCAGCGTGGGGCCGCTGGCGGCCAGCGCGCCCAGGTTCTTGCCCACCGGGGTGGAGCCGGTGAAGGAGATGAAGCCCGGAACCGGATGCTCCACAAAGGCGTCACCGATTTCAGATCCGGCGCCCACGACAACGCTCAGGACACCGGCGGGAAGGCCTGCCTCCTCGAAAATCCGGGCAATCATCAGGCCGCCGGTGACGGGGGTGTCGGAAGCGGGCTTGAGGACGACGGCGTTGCCCAGTGCCAGCGCCGGGGCCACGGAGCGCTGGGAAAGGTGCAGCGGGAAGTTCCAGGGGCTGATGACGCCCACGACGCCGAGCGGTCCGCGGTAGACGCGGGACTCCTTGCCCGGAGTGTCGGAGTCCAGGATTTTACCGGACACGCGGTGCGGGAACGTGGCCGATTCCTTGGTGATGGCACGGGCCGAATCGACTTCGATGTTGGCCTTGACCACGGTGCTGCCGGATTCGGCGGCGAGCCAGGCGAGGATCTCCTCGCGGCGCTCATCGAAAATCTCGGCGGCACGTTCAAGGACCGCACGGCGGGCCGAGGGCGTCCGGGCCGCCCACTCCTGCTGAGCTGCGGCTGCGGCGGTGTACGCCTCGTCCAGGTCCTCGCGGGAGGCCTGGCGGATGCTCATCAGCTCGGAGCCGTCAAACGGGCTGGTATCGGTCAGAACCTTCTCGGAACTGCCGTCCCGCCACTGGCCGGCAATGTACTGCTGCGCCGGGATCCAGTCCGTAAGATCCGGGTGCGTCGTTTCAGCCTGCGTTGTCATGTGCTTCTCCTTGATGAAATCTAGGCGTTTGTCCCGGGTTCAACCGGTCTCCGTGCTGATTCATTCCCCGCGGCCCTTCGCGGTCAACCCAAACCCTCTGGACGGCGGAGAAAGAGGAGACCTACGATACAAGACACGGCGGCTCCGCTTCCGGCAGCACCATGTCCTGGCCGATGTACCCAAGGGATGGCATCCAATGTCGACGCTCAAGTACTCCGCAGACGAATCCGGAACGTACGTACCCCCGCGCGTGGTGCCGCTGTCCAAGGGCCGGATTGTCGTCAACTGGATCACCTCGACGGACCACAAGACGATCGGCTACATGTATCTGACCGCGTCGTTCGTGTTCTTCTGCGTGGGCGGAGTCATGGCGCTGATCATCCGCGCCGAACTCTTCGAACCGGGGATGCAGATCCTGCAGACGAAGGAGCAGTACAACCAGCTGTTCACCATGCACGGCACGATCATGCTCCTGATGTTTGCAACGCCGCTGTTCGCCGGATTCGCGAACGTCATCATGCCGCTGCAGATCGGCGCTCCGGATGTCGCGTTCGCGAGGCTGAATGCCCTGGCTTTCTGGTTTTTCCTCTTCGGCAGCACCATTGCGGTTGCCGGCTTCATCACTCCGCAGGGCGCGGCGTCGTTCGGGTGGACGGCCTACGCGCCGTTGTCCAATACAACGTTCTCGCCGGGGGTGGGAGGCGACCTCTGGGTTTTCGGCCTGGCCCTGTCCGGTTTTGGAACGATTCTTGGCGCGGTCAACTTTGTCACCACGATCATTTGCCTGCGGGCCCCGGGAATGACGATGTGGCGGATGCCCATCTTCACCTGGAACACCCTGGTCACTGCCATCCTGATCCTGATGGCCTTCCCGCCCCTGGCCGCGGCGCTGTTCGCCCTTGGAGCGGACCGGCGCTTCGGCGCGGACATCTTCAACCCGGAGCGCGGCGGATCCATCCTCTGGCAGCACCTGTTCTGGTTCTTCGGCCATCCGGAGGTCTACATCATCGCGCTGCCGTTCTTCGGCATCATTTCCGAGGTGCTGCCGGTCTTCAGCCGGAAACCGATCTTCGGGTACAAGGGGCTGGTGTTTGCCACCCTGGCCATTGCGGCTCTCTCCGTGACCGTGTGGGCCCACCACATGTACGTCACCGGCGCCGTCATGCAGTCCTTCTTCGCCCTCATGACCATGCTGATTGCTGTTCCAACGGGGGTGAAGTTCTTCAATTGGATCGGCACCATGTGGCGGGGATCCATTACCTTTGAGACCCCCATGCTCTGGGCCATCGGGTTCCTCATCACGTTCCTTTTCGGCGGACTGACCGGCATCATCCTGGCCTCGCCGCCGCTGGACTACCAGGTCTCCGACACCTACTTCGTGGTGGCCCACTTCCACTACGTGGTCTTCGGAACCGTGGTCTTCGCCATGTTCGCCGGCTTCTATTTCTGGTGGCCGAAGTTCACCGGCAAGATGCTCAACGAGCGGCTGGGCAAGATCCACTTCTGGATGCTGTTCCTCGGCTTCCACGGAACCTTCATGATCCAGCACTGGCTGGGTGTCTCCGGCATGCCGCGGCGGTACGCCGATTATCTGGTGGAGGACAACTTCACGGGCATGAACCAGCTGTCCACCATCGCCTCGATGCTCCTGGGCGTCTCCCTGGTTCCGTTCTTCTGGAACGTGTACATCACCTGGCGGCGCGGCCGCCGAGTTGAAGTGGACGATCCCTGGGGCTTCGGCTGCTCGCTGGAATGGGCCACGTCCTGCCCGCCTCCGCGCCACAACTTCACCTCGCTGCCGCGCATCCGGTCCGAGCGCCCGGCGCTGGACCTGCATCACCCGGAACTGCAGCCGCGGGCCAACAAAGAGACGAGCAACCCGGTTGTGAAGATGTTCGGTGCTGCCGACATGGGCAGCGAAAAGCCCAACGATCCGGATCCCCGTGATTAGAAGCCGGAAGCCGGCAGGTTACTGAAAGACCGGCGGCGGCGGGGGGCCGGGGGCCCCCGGGGGCGGGCGGTGTTTGGGAAACGGAATTACCGCCCGC
>NZ_JASKLY010000018.1:0-11133 GCF_030125545.1 Arthrobacter sp. zg-Y1219 | reverse complement strand
CCGCCCCCCGCGTCGTGGACCACCCCCCCCGGCCGGCCCCCCCCCCCCCCCCCCCCCCCCCGCCGGTCTTAGTGTCGAACCGGAGTTACCGGCCGCTGAGGCAGACCAGGTACCGGGCCCATTCCAGGGTGTAGCGCAGCCAGCCCCGGACATCCCACCAGTTCTTCGGCGGCACCGGGGCGGTGCACACCGGAGCCGGCGGCGTGGTTGGCGCCTCCACAGTGACCGGCAGGGTCACTGTGGTGCCCGAGGAATCGGCCGTGAGGACCAGCCGGCCCGAAGCCGAAGCCGCAGCCGATGCCGGGACGGTGACGTTGACCGACGCGGTGCCGGCGGTCACGGCAGAGGTGCCCAGGGGCGTCGCCGTTCCGGCCGCATCCACCCAGCTGACGGCCAGCCCGGTGTTCACCGGGCTTCCCAGTGAGGTCAGATCCAGACCGGACACGGTGAATGATACGGCCGCACCCGGAGCTGCGGCGGCCGGAGCGCCCTGCACCACAACGCCCTGGCGGGCGAAGTCAGGTGAGAGCGGGCTGTTGGCCTCGATGTAACTGATCCACGCGTCACGGTCGACGAGCCCGGAGTCACGGGTGTCGGTGCCTTCGTTGAAGACCGTGAAATTGTCGCCGCCCTGAGCCAGGAAGCTGAACGTGCCCACCCGGTAGGCCCGGGTCGGATCCAGGGCTTCACCGTTGACGGTTACCGTGGAGATCCGGGACCCCGCAGCCTGCGCCGGGTCGAACGTGTAGGTGATGTTGTCCGACAAACCCAATGCCAGGAACGGCCGCGAACTGCCCGCGGGCTGCCACTGCTGTTCGAGCATGGTTTTCAGCTGGGCCCCGGTGAGCGTGGTGGTCCAGAGGTTGTTGACGAACGGCAGCACCGCGTTGGCCTCGGCGTAGGTGATCACGCCGTCGTCGCCGTAGTACAGTTCGGCCCGCAGCCCGCCGGGATTGGTGACGCCGATTTCGGCACCGCCCCGGTCGGCCGTGGACAGGGTGCTGAGCAGGGAATCGGCTACGAGGTTGCCCAGCGTGGATTCGGCGCTGCGGTCATCGCGGGTGGTGCCGGTAAACGCCGTCGTAATGTCCGCGGTCACCGAACCCACCGGCTCGTTGCCGACCTCGGCGGAGTAGGCCAGCGCCGTGTCAACGATTGACTTCACCTCGGCCACCGCGGGATAGGCGGACACGAGGGACGCTGCGCTTTCCGTGGTCCGCGGAACGTTGGTGGCCGTGTAGGACACCACCTCATCGGTGGCCGGGTTGTAATCCAGGTTGATCTGGCCGATGAACTCGCCGTAAGACCCGGTCTGCAGCACGGGACGGGTTTTGCCGTCGCCGCCGGGAACGGGTGCGTCCCAGGCATACTGCTTGTGGGTGTGGCCGGTGTAGATGGCGTCGACCAGCGCACTCGTGCCGTTGACGATCTCGGCAAAGGTTCCGCCGGCGGCCAGTTCCTGCTCCAGCGTGGACTCCTCGAGGCTGCCGCTGCCGGCACCCTCGTGGTATTCGGCGACGATGACGTCGGCCAGGCCGGCGGCCTGAAGCTGCTCGGCCACCCGGTTGACGGCCTCGACCGGATCACCAAAGTCCAGGTCGGCGATGCCGCCGGGGCTGACCAGCGTGGGGGTTTCCTCGGTGATGGCACCGATCACGGCAACCGACACACCGTTCACGTCCAGGATCGTGTATTCGTCCAGGGCGGGAGTGGTGGTGCCCTTGAGGTAGACGTTGGCGCCGAGGTACGGGAAATCGGCGGCCGCAGCAACGCGGTCCGTAAGGTCCGCGAAGCCGGCGTCGAACTCGTGGTTGCCCACCGCAGACGCCTGCAATTCCAGAGCGTTCAGGACATCCAGCGTGGGCTTGTCCTGCTGGACGGAAGACGCGAACAGGGACGCTCCGATGTTGTCGCCGGCGGAGAGGAACAGCGAACTGCCCTCGGGTGCGGCGGCCTTGAGCTGCTCAACGGTTCCGGCGAAGTTCACGGTATTGTCGTCGATCCTGCCGTGGAAGTCGTTGATGTTCAGCAGGTTCAGCTCTTCGGTTTCCGCTCCTGCCGGGCTCAGATCCAAGCCGACGAGGATCGGATCGTGGTCCGAGGACCTGTAGGGGTCCGGCGCGTAGTAGTTGGTGACGTTGGTGTTGAAGCGGCTGTATTCCAGCGCCAACGACTCCACCGAGTTGATGTTCCAGATGTCGGCTCCGGTGACGGCCTCTGCCGCCTCCCCGGAGGCCAGGACGTGGTCGAGCGAGCCGACCAAACCGCTGAACGCGTAGGAGTGCTTGCCGGTGGCCTTGCCCAGGTTCACGTAGCCGGCGTCGGCGAGGACCCTCATCGGGTCTTCGGCGGCGTAGGAGTTGAAGTCCCCGAGCAGGAAGACCTTTTCGGTGCCTGCGGTCTCGGACGCGGTGTCTGCGAAGCTGACCAGCGCCTGGGCCTGGCGGACGCGGTCAGCGTTCCAGCCGCCCTGCCCGGTGTCAGCGTTCTCGCCCGAGTCCGGAGCTGAGCCCTTGGACTTGAAGTGGTTGCTGATGGCCAGGAGGGTTTCGCTGTCCGAACCGCCGGCGGGCTTGAAGGCCTGGGCCAGCGGCTCGCGGGCGTTGGAGAAGAAGGCTTCATCGTTGAGGATGACGGACTCGCCCACCGGTTCGGCGGTGGCCGTGCGGAAGATGAACGCGGTGCGGATGACGTCTTCGGCGTCGGGCAGCGCGGCGGGGGAGCGGACGTAATCCCAGGTGCCGGGCGCCTGTTCGTTCAGGGCGGCCGTCAGGTGAGCCAGCGCCTCGTCGCGGTCCTTGCCGAACGCTGCCGAATTTTCCACCTCCATCAGCGAGACGACGTCGGCGCCCAGGGCGTTGATCGCGGCAACGATCTTGGCCTGCTGGCGGTCGAGGTTCTCGGCGTTGGCGGCGCCGCGGGCGTCGCAGCCGCCGCGCACGGTCAGCGGGGCGCCGGCGCGGTCGGTGTAGTAGATGCAGCCCGCGAGAGTGTCGCCGGTGGTGCTGAAGTAGTTCAACACGTTGAAGGAGGCGAGTTTCAGGTTTCCGCCGACGCTTTCCGGGGCGGCCGTGCGGGTGGCTTCGAACGACGCCGGTGTCGCCTCGGCAGCGTTGGCCGCGGTGAGGGCGGTGAGCGGCTGGAACTTCCAGGCACTGTTGCGGAAGTCCAGGATCACGCCGGTGGTGAAGGCGGCCGCGGCCCCGATCCGCACCGGGTTCTCCGGGGTCAGGTAGGGCAGGGGGATGCCCTGGTTCGCAGCGCTCAGGAAGTTGGTGCTGGCGCCGTCGTCGAGCTTCACGGCGCGTGCCGCGTTGTCGGCGACGACGGCGGCGTGTTCCGGGGTGCCGACGGCGGCCACCGCGGTGGGCTGGACCAGCGGCGAGGTCCCGGCAGCCAGCCCGATTTCCGCGTACTGGTTCAGGGAATAGTTGTCGGTGACGGTAAAGCTGCCCTGCGGAGCCAGGAGCATTCCTTCCAGGGCTTCGCGTTCGACCTCGTTGGCGGGCCAGGTCACGCTGGCGGCCTTGACCTCCTCGGCGGGCTCATCGAGCCGGGTCAGGTTTCCGGCGGCGACCGTGAGCTGGGTCAGGCCGAAGTACTCGCCGACGCTGCCGGTGACTTCCACGTAGTCGCCGGCTGCCACGGATCCAACCGTGTCCGCCGAGTATACGAAGATGCCGTCCGACGCCGTGTGGCCGGCCGGGTCGAGCGTGCCGCCGGTGCCCGGGGTCTGCAGGTAGTAACCGTTGAAGCCGCCGGTGGGATAGACGCCGGTGACCTTGCCCCGGGTGGTGACGGTTTGCCCGATCAGCGGGCTGGCCTCGCCGGACCCTTGGACCGCGGCGATTGGAATTGCGTCTCCGGGCGGGTTCGCCGGTGTGGTCGGTGAAGGTTCCGGAGTGGGCGTGGGGGTGGGGTCCGGCTCGCCGGGAGCCGGGCTGCCGGTGCCCGTGGGCGTGACGTTGGCGCTGAGCGTGAAGTCAGCGGCGTTGTTGTTGGAGTCAGTGAATCCGGTGCGGTTCAGGGACTTGGGGTCGGCGTTGCCGGCTGGTGCTGCTGCGGCTGCGGTTTCGAAGGTGTTGGATGTGCCGTAGCCGAGCAGGTCCACGACGCCGGCGGTGCCGGTGACGGACCCGGCGGGCAGCGGATCCACCCGGGTTGCCTGGCTGGACAGGACGAGGGTGCCGCCCGACCCGCTGAAGCTGGCCCCGACGGTGGCATCGGCGGCCGGCAGCGGTGCGCCGGAGGCGCCGTTGGAGGCTCCGGAAATCAGATAGTAGCCCCCGGCCGGGATGGTTCCGGCGAGGGCTCCAATTCCGGTGGGCGCCGCCGTCGACCCCGCGGAGCGGTACTGCAGGGACCAGCCGTCAAGGCTGACGTCGGTGCCGGTGGGGTTGTACAGCTCAACGAACTTGTTGGTGAACGGGGCGTTGGCGCTGCCGCCGCTCAGGTACGCCTCGTTGATGACGATGCCGGGAACGGCTGCGCCGCCGTCTTCCGCATAGGCCGGAAGCGCCGTCATTGGTGCCGCCAGCAGGCCAGCCGAGAGGGTTGCTCCCAGGGCCGCCTTCCAGGTGAAAGGTCTCATGCCTCATGCTCCTTGGTCAGCTGGTCCCAGCTGACGGTAATGGCCGCCGTGCAGCGGCGGCGAGGGGGTAACGCGAGTGACGCTGGTAATACTATGTGGCGCAGGTTACGAATGGGTGACCGTTTGGTGGCCGGGATGTGCCGGGGGTGGGGCCGAGGAGCAGCGGAAACGCAAAAAGAGCGCATCACTTCAGGGAAGTGATGCGCTCTCAGGGGCAGATTGCACGGACCAAACGGTCCGGACGAAATGCATATTCTCTTGCGGCAAAACCGGATAATACTGCCGGATTTCGCCAATTTGCGGAAGGTAAGGGATTCGAACCCTTGGTACGGGGTTACCGCACACTGGTTTTCAAGACCAGCTCCATCGGCCGCTCGGACAACCTTCCCCACTAGTAGTCTGGCAGAAAGGTGCAATTCACCAAAATCTGATCAACCCCGTGGAGGACAGAATGAGAGCAGTTGTCATCACTACGCCCGGCGGCCCGGACACCCTGCAGGTGCAGGACGTGCCGGTGCCGGTGCCAGGACCCGGGGAAGTGCTCATTGACGTGGCTGCCGCGGGACTCAACCGGGCGGACGTGCTGCAGCGGAAGGGCCACTATCCGGTGCCCGCCGGCGCATCGGAGTATCCCGGCCTGGAGGTGTCCGGCCGGATCGCCGCGATCGGCTCCGGGGTGGAGGGGCTCTCCGTGGGGGCCGACGTCGTCGCCCTGCTGACGGGCGGCGGATACGCCGAGCAGGTCAACGTTCCGGCCGGCCAGGTCCTGCCCGTGCCGGCTGGCGTGGACCTGGTTACCGCAGCGTCCCTGCCCGAAACCGCTGCCACCGTCTTCTCCAACCTGTTCATGGCCGCCGGGGTTACGGAGGGCGACCACGTCCTGATCCACGGCGGAACCGGCGGCATCGGCACGATGGCCATCCAGATGGTGGCCGCGTTCGGCGCCGTGCCGATGGTGACGGCAGGCTCGGACGAAAAGCTGGAACTGGCCCGGTCGCTCGGTGCGCAGGTGCTCATCAACTACAAGGAGGAGGACTTCGTGGCCCGGGTCCGCGAAGCCACCGACGGGCGGGGAGCCGACGTCATCCTGGACGTCATCGGCGCGAAGTATCTGCAGCGCAACCTTGAAGCCCTGGCCGTGTCCGGCCGGCTGGTCATTATCGGCCTGCAGGGCGGCACCAAGGCTGAAATCGATCTCAACCTGGTGATGCGCAAGCGGTTGGCGGTCATCGGCACCACGCTGCGGGCGCGTCCGGCGGAGGAAAAGGCCGCCATCATGCAGGCGGTCCGCAAGTACGTGTGGCCGCTGGTGGAAGCGGGCACGATCCGCCCGCTGGTGGACCGCACCTTCCCGCTCGCCGACGCCGGTGCCGCCCACGAGTACTTTGATTCCGGCCATCACACGGGCAAGATCCTCCTGACGACCTGACCGGCCCGTCGCGTGGGGCGCATCACACGCGCACTGCTAACCTCGTGGCAAGAGTGCGGTCTGTTCTGCCTCCCGACCGGTTCCACTGCCGGTCTTTCCGAGTCGTTACCCCAAACAAAGGGAACTCCTTATGAGTGAGAATCGCCGGCGCCGGGCCGCCCCCGGACAGCCCGAGGACAGCGACGTCCTGGTGCAGGATCCCGATCTTCCGCCGGTTGCCGTGGATCCGGAGACCGCGGAAGCCGAAGACCGCCACTGGACCCCGCTGAAGATCGCCATCTGGGCAGGCATTGCCCTGCTGGGCGGGGTCAGTTGGTACATGCTGGCCCTGGTCCGCGGAGAAACCGTCAATGCCATCTGGTTTGTCTTTGCGGCTGTCTGCACCTACTTCATCGCGTACCGCTTCTACTCCAAGTTCATTGAGCGAAAGCTCCTGCGGCCCAACGACCGGCGCGCCACTCCCGCCGAGTACAAGGCCGACGGCAAGGACTACGCCGCCACCGACCGCCGGGTCCTGTACGGGCACCACTTTGCCGCCATCGCCGGTGCCGGTCCGCTGGTCGGACCGGTCCTTGCCGCCCAGATGGGCTACCTTCCCGGCACCATCTGGATCATCATCGGCGTCGTGTTCGCCGGCGCCGTCCAGGACTACCTGGTCATGTTCTTCTCCATGCGCCGCGGCGGACGGTCCCTGGGGCAGATGGCCCGTGAGGAGCTGGGCCGGGTGGGCGGCACTGCCGCCCTGATCGCGACGCTGACCATCATGATCATCATCGTGGCCATCCTGGCGCTGGTCGTCGTGAACGCCCTGGCCGAAAGCCCGTGGGGCGTGTTCTCCGTGGGCATGACCATTCCCATTGCCCTGTTCATGGGCGTCTACCTGCGCTTCCTGCGGCCCGGCAAGGTCACGGAAGTGTCGATCATCGGCTTTGTCCTGCTGCTGCTGGCCATCATCGGCGGCGGCGTCATCGCCGACACCGCACTGGGTGACTTCCTGACCCTGGACAAGACAGTCATCGCCTGGGGCATCATCATTTACGGCTTCATCGCCGCGGTCCTGCCGGTCTGGCTGCTGCTGGCCCCGCGCGACTACCTTTCCACCTTCATGAAGGTGGGGACCATCGTGATGCTGGCCGTTGCGATCATTATCGTGCGCCCGGAAATCACCGTTCCGGCGATCAGCGAGTTCGCGTCCGCCGACAACGGTCCGGTCGTGGCCGGCCCGCTGTTCCCGTTCCTGTTCGTGACGATCGCCTGCGGCGCCCTGTCCGGCTTCCACGCGCTGATCTCCTCCGGCACCACGCCCAAGATGATCGAGAAGGAACGCCAGACCCGCTTCATTGGCTACGGCGGCATGCTGATGGAGTCCTTCGTGGCCATCATGGCCCTGGTGGCGGCCATCTCCATCGACCGTGGCATCTACTTCGCGATGAACTCCTCGGCCGCAGCCACCGGCGGAACCGTGGAGGGCGCCGTCGCGTTCGTCAACAGCCTGGGGCTGGCCGGCGTGAACCTGACGCCGGACATGCTCACCAACATGGCAGCGAACGTGGGCGAGGAATCCATCGTTTCGCGGACCGGCGGCGCGCCCACCCTTGCCGTGGGCCTGGCCCAGATCATGCAGAGCCTGATCGGCGGCTCCTCGATGATGGCATTCTGGTACCACTTCGCCATCATGTTCGAGGCCCTGTTCATCCTCACCGCCGTGGACGCCGGCACCCGCGTGGCCCGCTTCATGCTGCAGGATTCCATCGGCAACTTCATTCCGAAGTTCCGCGACACCTCCTGGCGGACCGGAGCCTGGATCTGTACGGCCGTCATGGTCGGAGGTTGGGGGTCGATCCTGATCATGGGGGTCACGGACCCGCTGGGCGGGATCAACACCCTGTTCCCGCTGTTCGGCATCGCCAACCAGCTGCTGGCCGCGATTGCGCTCGCCATCTGCCTGGCGATCCTGGCCAAGAAGAACGTCTTCAAGTACATCTGGATCGTGGTGCTGCCGTTGGCCTTCGCCTCAGTGGTGACCATCACCGCCTCCATGTACAAGATCTTCTCTCCCGTACCGGCTGTCGGATACTGGGCCCAGCACAATGCCTTCAAGGGCGCCTTGGAGCGCGGCGAAACCAGCTTCGGCACCGCCAAAACCGTCGAGGCGATGGACGCCGTTGTCCGGAACACCCTCATTCAGGGCACGCTGTCCATCGTGTTCGTGACGCTCGCGATCATCGTGATCATCACCGCGGTGATCGCGAGCATCCGTTCCTACCGCTCCGGCGGTTCTCCAAGCGCCGAAGATCCGGCGGTCGCCTCGCGCACGTTCGCCCCCGCGGGATTCCTGGCCACGCCGGCCGAGAAGGAGATCCAGACGCAGTGGGACGCGCTGCCCGCGGACCGCAAACCGGTGAAAAAGGCGCACCCGTGAGCACGGCGGGCGTCAAGGACGGGCTGCGCGGCTTTGTGCGGTTCTTCCGCGATGTCATGGGTGAGGACGCCTACGGCAAGTACGTCGCCTTCCACGAATCCTCCGCCTGCAGCGCGCCGCTGCTGAGCGAGCGGGAATTCTGGAAGGACAAAATGGACCGCCAGGACTCCAACCCCGAGGGCCGCTGCTGCTAGCGCCCCCGGGACGCCGGGCAAGCACGAACGACGACGGCGGCACCTGCCCGGGTGCCGCCGTCGTCGTTCGTGCGGTGCGAACCTCGGGAGCATGTCGTTTTGTTGCCGGCGGCCCGGGCACGGACGGGAATGCAGCAAAATAGCGGAAGGCCGGGCTGGAAAGCCGACGTGCCACCGGCAACCAACCGCAACCGTGAGAGCATTAATGCATGACTGAAGAGAACGGATCCGCCGACCGGCCGGATATGGCGCCTGCGCCCGGTTCCGCAGATTCATCACACGCCAAAAATCCCGCCGGCACTTCGGTTGGCCGTCTCGACGAGGCTCCCACCAGCAACCCGCCGGTTGTCGGCCGGGCCGCAGGCAACGGTTCACCGGATTACTCCGCCAGCGGCGGGTCCGGCGGGTCCGGCGGCCCCTCGGGCGGCGGGGAATCGGACAGTCCCGCCCGCAGCGGCGAAAACAGTCCGGGTCCGGCGAAGCTGCGCGACCTGGTGGACGAGCCTGCCAAGGTCATGCGGATCGGCACCATGATCAAGCAGCTCCTGGAAGAGGTTCGGAACGCTCCGCTGGATGATGCTGCCCGCAACCGCCTGGCGGAAATCCACGCACGCTCGGTGCGGGAACTCGAGGACGGCCTCGCCCCCGAACTGGTCGACGAACTCCACCGGGTCAATCTCCCGTTCCTTGACGACACCGTCCCCACCGACGCCGAACTGCGGATTGCCCAGGCGCAGATTGTCGGCTGGCTGGAAGGCCTCTTCCGGGGAATCCAAACCGCCATCGCCGCACAGCAGACCGCCAACCAGCAGATGGCGTCCCGGCTGCAGCTGCGCCAGCTGCCGCCCGGCACCGTCCTTGCCCCCGGCATTGTCATCGGCGAGAACGGCGAGCCGCGGCGCGCCGACTCGTCAGCACAATCCCGTTCCGGCTCCGCCCATCCCGAACCGCATGCCGGTCCCGGCCAGTACTTGTAGGACCCATGGCACTTTTTGCAGCCGCCCGACAGGGGCGGAAAGACGATACTCAGCTCGGAGTCGGTGTGTGGCGACGCGCCCACGACCGCTTCACCCGCGGCCTGGACCGCTACCACCAAATGCTGGAGGGGGTGGAGGACGACGCCATCTACAACGAGCTGGTGACCATCGCCAACGGGCTGGCCGAACTGCTGCCGCGGGTCCGCGACGTGTGCGTCACTGCCCAGCGGCGCCTGCCCAGCAACGGTCAGGACATCCCCGGCGCCCTGATCGCTGTGCACCGGGCGCTGTCCCGCAGCGGCAACTCGCTGGCGGCCACGGCCGAAGCAGCGGCCATGTCCCGGTTGGAGGGTGAACGGTGGGGCTTTGCCTCCGCCGGCCTGGAAAACGTGCACCGGCGTGCGCAGCTCGTCACCGAAGACGTCCTGGAGGCCGAACTCGCCCTGAAGGCTGCCCTCGCGGCGCCGCGGAAATCCTAAAAACTTGTTTCCGAAACGGGAATAAGGTCTGTGCTTTTTCGCGTCCAGCATAGAGCCGTCACGGAAGGCTGATTTCCGCGGGTCGTTTGCAAGGATAGGCGAATGACTACATCACCTCTTGTGACTTTCAACGACGGCAATACCATTCCCCAGCTTGGCTACGGCGTGTGGCAGGTTGAGGATTCGGTGGCGGAAACCGTAGTGGGGCAGGCGTTCAACGCCGGCTACCGCCACATCGACACCGCCAAGATCTACGGCAACGAAGCCGGCGTCGGCCGTGCCATCGCCGCCACCTCGGTTCCCCGCGAAGACATGTTCATCACCACCAAGGTGTGGAACGCCGACCAGGGCTACGAAGAAACCCTGAAGGCCTTCGACGCCTCGATGGAGCGCCTCGGCCTGGAAACCCTGGACCTGTATCTGATCCACTGGCTCCAGCCGAAGCAGAACAAGTACGTGGACACCTGGAAGGCCCTGATCGAACTGCAGAAGCAGGGCCGTGTGAAGTCCATCGGCGTCTGCAACTTCACCGTTGAGGCGCTGCAGGAAATCATCGACGCCACCGGCGTTGTTCCCGTGCTGAACCAGGTGGAGACCCACCCCTACCTGAACCAGTCCGAACTGCGCGCCTTCGAGGCCAAGCACAACATCCTGCACGAGTCCTGGTCCCCGCTGGGGTCCGGCAAGGGCCTGCTGGAGGACCCGAAGCTGGTCGAGATCGCCGCCAAGTACGACGGCGCCACCCCGGCCCAGGTGGTCATCGCCTGGCACCTGGCGCTGGGCAACATCGTGATCCCCAAGTCCGTGACGGAGTCCCGGATTCAGGAAAACTGGGAATCCCTCAACCTCAAGCTCTCGGATGAGGACATCGACGCCATCAACGCGCTCGACAACGGCACCCGCTACGGCGCGGATCCGGCTACTGCCGACTTCGCCTAGACCCCGCGCGGCCTGACGGGCCCGCGAATTGGCAGGAGGTGGGCGGGCCCGGGGCCGGGGCGGGCCCACCAGGCGGGGGGGCGCCCGCGGGGCAACCACAAA
>NZ_JASKLY010000017.1:0-28509 GCF_030125545.1 Arthrobacter sp. zg-Y1219 | reverse complement strand
CCGCCGCCCCCCGTCAGGCGCCGGGGGGGGCGCGCCCGGCCCCCGCCCCCCCCACCTCCTGCCGGGTGGCCGCCTGCGGGCAACGAAAAAGCCCCTGGAAATGAAATTTCCAGGGGCTTTTTCTGTGGAGCCTCCTGCCAGAATCGAACTGGCGACCTTCTCATTACGAGTGAGACGCTCTACCAACTGAGCTAAGGAGGCGGGCTTCAGCTGTCCGCTAACGGCCAGAATCCACAAGGAACTACTTTATATGCCGCGGGGCGGATGGTCAAAACGCGGTGTCCGCGCCGGCCCCGCTGATCCTACGAACAGACGGTGTCGTCGGCGGGCACCGTGCCGTCGATGAAGTAGCTGTCCACGGTGTCAGCGATGCACTGGTCGCCGCGGCCGTACGCGGTGTGGCCTTCGCCTTCCCAGGTGACCAGGGTCGCCGAATCCAGCTGCTCGGCGAGGGCAACCGACCACTCGTAGGGAGTGGCCGGATCTCCGGTGGTTCCGATGACCAGCATGTCGGCAGCACCGGGAGCCTTGATCTCATGCGGTTCGTTGACCGGAACTGCCGGCCATGCCTCGCAGGTGATGCCGCCGTAGCCCAGGTACTTGCCGATGGTGGGCGAGGCTTCCCGAAGCTCCTTGGCGTCCAGGCGCATCTGTTCGTCGTCACTGGTCATCGGATAGTCCAGGCAGTTCACGGCGCTGAACGCCACGGTGGTGTTGGAGCCGTAGCTTCCGTCGGCCTCACGGTCGGCACTGAGATCAGCCAGGTGGAGCATGGGGGAGGGATCTCCCTTCAGCGCGGCTTCGAGGGCCTGCGTCAGCGCGGGCCAGTTCTGGTCGTTGTACAGCGGCACGATGAAGCCGCTGACGAAGGTGGAAACGGTGACCACCCGCCCGTCCTTCGCCGTCATCGGGCTCGCCTCGACGGAGGCGATCAGGGCGCGGATGGTCTCGACGGCCTGCTCCGGCGTACCCGACAGCGGGCAGTCGCCGGAGGTCAGGCAGTCCTCCACATAGGCGCGGATGGCCTTTTCGAAGCCCGCGGCCTGTCCCAGGGTAATGTCCTCGTTGCTCGCTGCCGGGTCGAGTCCGCCGTCGAGCACCATGCGCCCGACATTCTGCGGAAACAGCTCGGCATAGGTCGCGCCCAGGAACGTTCCGTAGGAGAACCCCAGATAGTTCAGCTTGGAATCGCCGGCCACGGCACGCAGGATATCCATGTCCCGGGCGGCACTGACCGTGTCCACAAAGCCCAGCAGGTCGCCGGAGTTCTCGGCGCATTTGTCGGCCAGCTCCTGCGCGCTGGCCCGGGAGGCCTCCAGGCCTGCCGGGGTGGAGGGGTCCAGGTACTCGGCGCGGGACTCGTCCAGCTCGGCGTCGGTCAGGCATTCCACGGGCGTGGAGCGGCCGACGCCGCGGGGGTCGAAGCCCAGGACGTTGAAGTTCTCGCGCAGCCGCTCGGAGGTCACGAAGTCCACTGACTCGGCGACCACGTCGTAGCCTGATCCGCCGGGGCCGCCGGGATTGAGCAGGACGGTTCCCTGCGCGCTGCCGTCGGACTCCGCCAGGATGACGGCCAGCTCGATGCTCTTCCCGTCCGGATCGGAGTAGTCCATCGGCACCTCCACCGTGGCGCAGCGGAACCCGCCGGCGAAACTGGCTTCGCACTCTCCCCAGCTGACCTCCTGGCCGTAATACGGCAGCAGGTCTTCGGGAACGTCGCCGATCACATCCGCCGCAGCGGCGGTCGGACTGGCAGCCGACGTCGACGGTACCGGCTCAGCACTGTCCTCCGGTGCGCTGTCTCCGGTGCACGCGGTCATGCCCGCGAGGACGACGACGGCGGACGCTGCAGCCAGCGCGAGACGGGGAAAGCGGCTGGCTGGGGTCATCGTTGCTCCTGATGGGATGGGAGTTTCTGGTGTGCCGGCGAGGAGGACATTCCAATCCGCGCGGTTATAACAGGCTAACCGCCATGGCCTCGATGGCCAGCAGCGGCGCCACGTTGGTGGAGACCAGGCGCCGCCGGACCACGTTGATCTCCTCCATGCGCAGCAGGGTCTGCTCCGGCGAGCCGTGCGAGGCATACTCGGTCAGTTCCTGCCGCAGCGATTCGTTGACCAGCTGCTCTCCGCTGCCGAGCTGGAGCATGAGGACGTCCCGGTAGAAGGACAGCAGATCGGTCAGCGCCCGGTCAAAGTAGTCGTTCTTGGACCGTTTGGCCCGGCGCACCTGGTCCTCCTCCAGCCGCTTCACCTGGCCGCGGATCGACGGCGGAACGGTGCCGGTTTCCGGTGCGCCGAGGGAGGCCAGCAGCGACGCCCTCTCGGCGGCGTCGCGCTGCTCGAAGGAACTGGTGGCCTCGGCTTCGGCCAGGGCCACCAGGTCGGCGGCGGCCTTCATGGCGCCGGAGACGTTGCGCAGGGACAGCGGCAGCCGCACGATGGATGCGCGCCGGCTGCGGGCGCCCTCGTCGGTGGCCAGCCGCTTGGCGATGCCGATGTGGCTCTGCGCGGCCCGGGCCGCCTCGCGGGCAATATCAGGATCGATGCCGTCGCGGCGCACCAAAAGATCAGCCACGTCCTCCACGGGAGGCAGGCGCAGGCTCACTGCACGGCAGCGCGAGCGGATGGTGACCAGGACGTCGCCCGGGCTGGGTGCGCACAGCAGCCAGATGGTGCGGGGCGGCGGCTCTTCGATCGCTTTGAGCAGCACATTGGTGCTGCGTTCCTGCATGCGGTCGGCGTCTTCGACAATGATGACGCGCCAGCGGCCGGTGGAGGGCTTGTCCTGGGCCTTCCGCACCAGCTCCCGGGCCTCCACAATGCTGATGGTCACCTTCTCCGTCGTGACGGACGTGACGTCGGCATGGGACCCCGCCATCGCCGTGCGGCAGGCCTTGCACTCTCCGCAGCCGCGCAGCGCCGGATCCGGGGAATCGCACAACAGGGCAGCGGCGAAGGCCCGGGCCGCATTGGACCGGCCGGAACCCGGCGGGCCGGTGAACAGCCAGGCGTGGTTGGGGGTTGCCTGGGCGGCACCGCGGCGCAGCTGGTCGACCACCGGGGCCTGGCCCTGAAGATCATCCCAGACAGTCACGGCAACAGCTCCTGCACCCGGACCAGGATGGCGGCGGCCAGGTCATCCACCGGCCGGGCGGCGTCGAGCACCAGGTAGCGTGCGGGATCGTTTTGGGCCTGTTCCAGGAAGGTGCGGCGGATGCGCAGGTGGAAGGCATCGGGTTCGGATTCCATCCGGTCCTCGGTTGCCTGATTTGCGGTGCGCCGCAGCCTGCCCTGCCCGGGGTCAACATCGAGCAGCACGGTCAGGTCGGGGGTAAAGCCCTCCGTGGCCCAGACGTTCAGCTGCCGGACGTCCTCGGTGCCCAGGGAACGTCCCGACCCCTGATAGGCCACTGAACTGTCGATGAACCGGTCACACACCACCACGTCTCCGCGTTCCACGGCCGGCCGGATCACCTGGGTCACGTGTGCGGCCCGGGAGGCGGCGAAGATCAGGGCCTCGGTGCGCGCGTCGATCTCGCCGTTGCCGTGCTCCAGCACCAGCGAGCGCAGTTGCTCGCCCACCGGGGTGCCGCCGGGTTCGCGGGTGCGGACCACGGACCGGCCGGTCGACTGCAGCGCGGCAGTGAGCTTTTCGGCCTGCGTCGATTTGCCGGCTCCGTCGCCGCCTTCGAAGGTAATGAACAGGCCTGGCCGGCGGGCGGAAGAATTCGAAATACTCACCCGTCTAGCCTACCCAGTTCGGCCGGCGACACATTGGCCCCGCGTTTCGGCAGGGCACTACGCTGAACAGATGAGTCCTGAGCCGAAAAGCCATTCCTCCGCGAATCTCTCCCGCGAGACCGTCGCAGTTTCCGCCGGTCGTCCGGCGCGTGAGCCGGATGCGCCGGTCAACCCGCCGATCGTGCTCTCCTCGACCTTCCACGGCACCGGGACGCCCGCGCCCGGAGACCGTGTGTACGGCCGCTTTTCCAACCCCACCTGGGATCCGTTTGAGGAGGCACTGTCCGAGCTCGAGGGCGCGGCCCTTCCGGCGCTGGTCTACTCCTCGGGACTCGCGGCGGTGGCGGCGGCCCTCTCCCTGGTTCCGGTGGGCGGAACCCTGGTGATGCCCCGGCACAGCTATCAGGGTTCCCTGCTCCTTGCCGCCGGGGAGGCAGCCACCGGCCGGTTTACCGTCCGCACCGTGGATATCGCGGACACCAACGAGGTGGTGGCAGCGCTCAACGGTTCGGACGGTGCCGGGGCCGCCGGAGCGCCCGCCAGCATGCTGTGGATTGAAAGCCCCACGAATCCCATGCTGGAGGTCGCTGAAATCGACGTGCTGGCTCGGGCCGCCCGCGACGTCGGCGCCGTGGTGGTTGCCGACAACACCTTTTCCACACCCCTGGTGACCCGCCCGCTGGAGCTCGGCGCCGACGTCGTCCTCCACTCGGTCACGAAGTACCTCGCCGGGCACTCCGACGTGGTGCTCGGAGCGCTGGCCACCTCCGACGGAGAGCTGCGCGACCGCCTGCACAGCTACCGTTCGCTGCACGGATCCGTGGGCGGCCCGTTCGAGGTATGGCTGGCGCTGCGGGGGCTGCGGACCCTGGCACTTCGGGTGGAGCGCTCGCAGGCCACCGCCGGGATTCTGGCGCAGCGGCTGCTCGAGCATCCAGCGGTGGAAGCGGTCCGGTACCCCGGGCTGCCGGGCGACCCCGGCCATGCGCGGGCAGCCAAGCAGATGGACGGATTCGGATCCATCATCTGCATCGAGGTGGCCGGCGGAGCGGCGGCGGCGGAAGCTGTGGCGGAAAACGTCCGGCTGTGGCTTCCGGCCACCTCACTGGGCGGAGTGGAGTCGCTGATTGAGCGGCGCCGCCGCCAACCCGCAGAGCCCGTGTCGGTGCCGGAAAACCTGCTGCGGCTGTCGGTGGGCATCGAGCACGCCGAAGACCTCTGGTCGGACCTGTCCCAGGCGCTGGCGCGGTAGGCTGAAACCGTGATCTACGTCTTCCTCCTTGAGCCCCTGTTCTACCAAGCCCTGGGCCTGGCCACGCTGGTGATGGCTCTTTGGGCGCTGTCCGATGCGGTCCGGCGCAAGCCTGCCGCGTTCGACGCCGCCGGCAAGCGCACCAAGGGTTTTTGGCTGGCCCTGACGGGAGGAGCGGCGGCAGTTGGAATACTGGGCACGCTCAGTCCCGGATCCCTCCTGCCCTTCACCCTGGCCGGCCTTGTCGCGGCCAGCGTCTACCTGGCCGACGTCAAGCCGTCCATCGGCGGTTCCGGCCGAGGCTCCTCGGGCCCGTACAACCGCTGGTAGCCCCGCGCCAAGGGGGATAGCTGCGTCAGGCAGTGCCCCCGCTTCAGGCAGGCTCGACGGCGTCCCAGGCGACGGTGATTTCCCCCAGGCGCCAGCGGGCCGGACCCGTCAGCAGCGGCCAGCCCGACGCACGCAGGTCAGCACACATGGCGAGCCAGCGCTGCCGGTTGCCGTAGGAGGCCTGCGGAGCCGCCAGCAGCCATGACTGGTCCATGGCCTGCAGGAGGGCATGGATTTTCTCTCCCGGAACGTTGCGGTGAATCAGTGCCTTGGGCAGCCGCTCCGCCACATCCGAAGGCAGCGCGAACGCGCCGAACCGCAGCGAGATGCTCAGCGACAGCGGCCCGGTTGAGTCCAGTTCAACCCACGTGGAGCGCCTGCCGATTTCGTCGCAGGTTCCGTCCACGAAAATGCCTCCGGCAGCGAGCCGGGACCGGACCATGTCCCAATGGGCGCCGTATTCGTCTTCGGAATACTGGCGCAGGACGTTGAACGCGCGGACCATGACCGGCCGCCGTCCGTCCACCGGCAGTTCGAATCCGCCCTGCCGAAACGACAGGCCTTCCCGCTCCAGCGATTTCGCTGAGCGCACCCGCGCCGGATCGATTTCAATGCCCACGACGTCGACATCCGGGCGGATGCGGCCCAGCCGGGTGTGGAGTTCAACGGCGGTGGTGGGGGCGGCGCCGTAACCGAGGTCAATGATGAGCGGGTCCGCGGCGCGCCTCAGCCTCCAGCCCTGCGGACCAGCAAGCCATCGATCCACACGCCGCAACCGGTTCGGGTTTGTAGTGCCCCTGGTCACATTTCCTACGGGTTTTTGCGGCTTTTTCACCAAACAATATTACGGCTCGGCGAACACCTCTCCGGACACTGCCGGCGGCGCCGGCGCCTGTCACGGCCGGGCGGTGACTGGAACGGCGCCGGCGGAGCGCCAGGGGCGGTCACCGGCCTGCCCCGGTCCCGGGTCCTCCGTTACCATGACTTATATGACTTACAAACTGATCCTTCTGCGCCATGGCCAGAGCGAATGGAATGAGAAGAACCTGTTCACCGGCTGGGTGGACGTGGATCTGACGGACCTGGGCCGGGCCGAAGCCCTCCGCGGCGGCGAGCTGCTGGTGGAGGCCGACATCCTGCCTGACATCCTCTACACGTCGCGTCTTCAGCGGGCCATCAACACGGCCAACATCGCCCTGGGTGCTGCTGACCGCATCTGGATCGATGTGAAGCGCAGCTGGCGCCTGAATGAGCGTCACTATGGTGCGCTCCAGGGCAAGGACAAGGCACAGACCCTCGCTGAGTACGGTGAAGAACAGTTCATGCTGTGGCGCCGCTCCTACGACACCCCGCCTCCGCCCCTGCCTGACGACAGCGAGTTTTCCCAGGCCCACGATCCCCGGTATGCGGACCTGGCTTCGGACGAGCTGCCCCGCACCGAGTGCCTCAAGGATGTTCTCGAGCGCTTCCTGCCCTACTGGGAGTCCGACATCTCACAGGACATCAAGGCCGGCAAGACGGTCATGATCGCCGCCCACGGCAACTCGCTGCGCGCCTTGGTCAAGCACCTGGACGGCATCAGCGACACGGACATCGCGGCCGTCAACATTCCCACCGGCATTCCGCTGGTTTATGAACTGGACGAGAACCTGAAGCCGGTCAAGGCCGGCGGCACCTACCTGGATCCGGAAGCCGCAGCCGCCTCCATCCAGGCCGTGGCCAACCAGGGCAAGAAGAAGTAAGCTCCCGCACCGGTAAGCACAGCAAAGACTAAGGGCGGCCCCGCGGGGCCGCCCTTAGTCTTTGAAACTCTTTGCTGAACGTGCTGGCGGAACCTAGCGGCTGGACTCCGACATCGGCTGCCACTCGCCGGTGACCAAATAGTTCACCTTGCGCGTCACGGAGACGCCGTGGTCGGCGAAGCGTTCAAAGTAGCGGCTGGCCAGGGTCAGGTCCACGGTGCTGACCGCCGACACCTGCCAATCGGGTGCGGCCACGGCCTTGAAAACACTGGCATGGAGCTCATTGATCCGGGAGTTGCAGGCGTAGATTTCAACGCTCAGGTCCAGATTCCGTGTTTCCAGGAGCTCGGTGAGCAGCTCGGAAATGCGGATGTCCAGGCGGGCCATCTCGCTGAAGGTTTCCACCATGGGATCCGGAACCACGTGCTCGGGGTAGCGGAGGCGGGCCAGCTGGGCGATGTGCCGGGCGAGGTCACCCATCCGTTCCAGCGATGCACTCATCCGCAGGGATCCAACAATCATGCGCAGGTCACTGGCGACCGGCCCCTGCAGGGCGAGGACGTCGATGGCGCGTTCGTCGAGGTCATTCTGGAGGAAATCAATCCGGGCATCGGCGGCGATGACATCCTGCGCCAGCTCGGTGTCAGCACCTTCGAAGGCGAGGGTGGCTTTCTGCATCGCTTCGGTGACGAGCTCGGAAATCTGGGTCAGCTCTTCGCCAATCTGATGAAGCTCGGCTTGGAAAACCTTACGCACTTCGGGTCCTTTCACTTATGCAGCACTCGTCCAACGTCCCTGCAGCTGCTTGTCACGGCCGCATTGGCAGGATTTCAGTTGAGGGTTAACCGTTGGGCATCTTCAGATGAACGTTAGTTTAACGCAGGGACTTATGCCACCGCGGGTCCTCCCGGGTCTCGCCGGTCAGCCTAAGCTAGGAGAGTGAATCCTGTATTGCTGGGCTTGGTTGCCGGGATCCTCGGCCTGGCCGTGGGAGTGTCCGGTGTGCTCGCGTATGTGGCCAGCCGGCATCAGCGCCGGGAGCTGGCCGCCGACGACGACCCGGCCATCCCTGACGGAGCCGCCGAGGTGCTGGCCGTCATCGGGCGCGCCTACATTGTGGTTGACGCGGTCGACGGCGTGATCCGGGCCAGTCCCGGCGCCTACGCCTTCGGCCTGGTTCGCGGGCACACGCTGGTTCCGCCCGAGCTGCTGGAGATGACGGGCCGCGTTCGCCGCGACGGCGTCATCGAAGAGCGGCAACTGGAGCTGCAGCGCGGCCCGCTGGGCCAGGGCAGCACCATTCTGCAGGTCAGGGTGGCCACCGTGGGGGAGGAATACATCCTCATCCTGGCGGACGACCGCACCGAAATCGCGCGCACCGAGGAAGTCCGCAACGACTTTGTTGCCAACGTGTCGCACGAGCTGAAGACCCCCGTCGGCGCCATCTCACTGCTCGCCGAAGCACTGGACGACGCTGCCGGAGATGAGGAGGCGGTGCGCCGCTTTGCCGCCAGAATGAGCAAGGAGTCTGCTCGGCTCACGGCCCTAGTGCAGGACATCATCGAACTGTCGCGCCTGCAGAGCACCGACATGGTGGACCGGGCCCGCGAGGTGGACATCAACCAGCTTGTCGCCGACGCCGTCGAAGCCAACCGGCTGCCCGCCGAGAACCGGAACACCACCGTCGTCGTCGGCGGCTCCGTTGAAGGGTCCGTCTACGGGGACGCGAAGATGCTCACCACTGCCTTCCGCAACCTGATCGACAACGCGATCCGCTACGCGCCCGCCGGCAGCCGGGTGGGCGTGGGGCTGCGCTCCCGGGACGGCATGGCGCAGGTGGCCGTCACCGATCAGGGGCCGGGAATCCACCCCGAAGACCAGGAGCGGATCTTCGAACGCTTCTACCGCATCGACAGCGCACGGTCCCGGCACACCGGCGGAACCGGCCTGGGACTGAGCATCGTCAAACATGTGGTGTCCAATCACGGCGGCGAAATAAACCTCTGGTCCCAGCCGGGGCAGGGGTCAACGTTCACCGTGCGGCTGCCGGAAATGGAGTCCGCAGAGACGCCTCCGGCCCGGTTGCAGGACCGCGCCCCGGCAGGGCCCAGGTCCAGCAGGGTGTCTCCGCCGGCCGGCGGAGACATACACGAACAAGGAGTCAGCGCTTGAGCAGCATCCTGATTGTCGAAGACGAGGAATCCTTCAGCGATCCTCTGTCCTACCTGCTGGGACGGGAGGGCTTCGACGTCCGCGTGGTGGACAACGGCGCCGACGCCGTCATCGAGTTCGACCGGCACGGCGCAGACCTGATCCTGCTGGACCTGATGCTGCCGGGCCAGCCGGGCACCGAGGTCTGCCGGCAGATCCGCCAGCGCTCCGACGTTCCGGTCATTATGCTGACTGCCCTGGACGGGGAGATCGACAAGGTGGTGGGCCTGGAAATCGGCGCCGACGACTACGTCACCAAGCCGTACAGCTCACGGGAGCTGCTGGCCCGGATCCGGGCTGTTCTTCGGCGTCGCAGCGACGGCGGCGACCTCACGGGGCCCACCGTGGAGGCCGGGCCGGTGCGCATGGACCTGGACCGGCATGTTGTGACCGTCAACGGCGTCGACACCCCGCTGCCCCTGAAGGAGTTCGAGCTGCTGGAGATGCTCCTGCGCAACTCCGGCCGCGTTATGACCCGCGGCCAGCTGATCGAACGGATCTGGGGCGCCGACTACGTGGGTGACACGAAAACCCTCGACGTGCACGTCAAACGCCTGCGCGGAAAGATCGAGCCGGATCCGTCCCTGCCCCGGTACCTGGTGACAGTGCGCGGTCTGGGGTACAAATTTGAAACCCGATCCTGAAACTCACGCATAAGTTCTTCGGCCACAGGAATGCGGCCCCGAGGAATTCGGCCCACAGAAAGAGGGACCCGGCTCAGCCGGGTCCCTCTACCTGAGTTCGCTGCGGTGATGCGGGCTTCGCGCCGCGCCGTGGGCCGGTTAGTGCGACGCGGCCGGTTCCGTCGCCACGCCCGTGTCGGCGCCGGTGTCCTGCTCAGTGTCAGCCTGGTCCGACGGAAGCATGGTGGCCATGTCCGACGGCGTTCCGGCCGGCGTCGGCAGGTACTCGCGGTAGGACTCAAGGGTGCCGTCAACAACGGGAACGTCCAGGTCCACGGTCTCCGTGCCGTTGCTGGCGTCCGCCCGCAGGCCCGTGCCGGGCAGCGTGTCGACGTTGGGAACCGTTACCTCGGAGGAGGGAGTGTCCTCGAAGACCACTTTGTCTCCGGCGCCGATGTTCCACGTCAGCGTGGTTCCGCCCAGGGCCAGTGAAAAGTCCACGGCTTCGGGAGAAGCGTTCACCACGGTGCCGAGCAGACGGCCGGCTTCGCCGTCGCCGTTGCTGACCACCAGGATGTTCCGCAGCTCAACTTCACCGACATTTTCGACGATGCCGTCCGAAGGCGAGTACTCGCGTACCGTTGCCTGCTCGTTCACTGCGCTGCAGCTGGAGACTCCCAGTACGGCCAGCGCAATTACACCGGCGGCAGCAGCTCGCTGCGCACGGTTCTTGGGTGTGAATCTCACAGCACAAAACTCCTGGGGTGTTGCGGTCTCGCGACCTGCGGCTATCTTTTGTGCCTAGCCTATCGGCAAAGAGCCAAAATGTTGGATTTTCATGCCCCCGCGGAGGTATGTGAAAGACACCTCCGCAGAGACATCGCCGCAGGTGGGAATGCGGACCGAGGGCCGAATACTACCTACGCGGGTCACGATCCGGTACCTGACCTGCGAAAACTCTTCTCGGCGTGTCGCGCCCATGGTAAACTGGAGGCTGGGAAAGGGGAAAGTCCACATGGTTTTTGAGGTTGGCGAAACAGTTGTTTATCCTCACCACGGTGCCGCGAAGATCGAAGAGATCAAGATGCGGACCATCAAGGGCGAAGAGAAGATGTATCTCAAGCTTAAGGTGGCACAGGGTGATCTGACCATAGAAGTACCGGCTGAGAACGTCGATCTCGTTGGAGTGCGCGACGTAGTGGGCAAGGAAGGCTTGGAGCACGTGTTTGATGTGCTGCGTGCCGAGCTCACCGAAGAGCCCACCAACTGGTCCCGCCGGTACAAGGCAAACCTGGAGAAGCTTGCGTCCGGTGACGTGGTGAAGGTGGCCGAGGTTGTGCGTGACCTCTGGCGCCGCGACCACGACCGCGGCCTTTCTGCAGGAGAAAAGCGCATGCTCGCAAAAGCCCGCCAGATCCTGATTTCGGAACTGGCACTGGCTGAAAAGACGGACGAAGACCAGGCCGCAGTTGTCCTGGACAAAGTTCTGGCAAGCTAACCGCACGGCGTCATCGAACAAAGCAGCACCACGGCACGCTGCCGGTCCTTCGGGGCCGGCATTTTGTCTTTAAGCAGCCTGCTTTTAACCGGCGCTTTCGCCGGGCACTAGGCTGAAGGGGTGTCTTCAACAGTTTCCCGCGAGCAGCGGATCGGCGTCATCCTCGTAGCAGGCGGATCGGGGCAGCGGCTGGGCTACGGCATCCCCAAGGCCCAGGTGCCGCTGGCCGGCGCCGCCCTCCTTACCCACGCCCTCCGCGGAATCGAGGCCTCCGGGATCGCCGCAGCGATCAGCGTTGCCGTACCGGCAGGTGACACCGTCATGCGGTCCCTGTGCCGTGATGCCGGGGCCACCGGCACCCTGACCGTGGTCGACGGCGGCGCCACCCGCGCCGATTCCGTCCGGGCCGCCCTGCAGGCCCTTCCTCCGGACCTCGACGCGGTCCTGGTCCATGACGCGGCACGGGCGCTGACGCCGCCGGAGGTCTTCCGGCGGGTGGCTGCCGCGCTGGCGGCCGGCGCCGCCGCTGTCATCCCCGCTGTGGCCGTGACCGACACGGTAAAGACCACGGCAGCCACTGCCCCCGAACAGGCCGGCATGGCCGCGCGCGTGGTCACCGGCACCCCCGACCGCTCCACGCTCCGCGCCGTGCAGACGCCGCAGGGCTTCGACGCCGCCCTGCTGCGCCGCGCCCATCACGCTGCCCGGGAATTCGACGAAGCCCGCGCCGCAGCCGTGACCGACGACGCGATGCTGGCCGAATCACTGGGAACACCGGTGTACGTCGTTGAGGGGTCAGAGCTTTCGCTGAAGATCACCACCCCGCTCGACCTCCTGCTGGCCGAAGCGGTGCTGGCCCGCAATTCCGACAACTCCAAGGACTGACCGATGGCAGCTGTGAACCTTCCCCGCACCGGCGTCGGCGTTGACGTTCACGCCTTCGCGCCCGACGACGCCCCGCGCCCGCTGTGGGTGGCAGGAGTCCTTTGGGACGGCGAGCGCGGCCTGGCCGGCCACTCCGACGGCGACCCGGTGGCCCACGCCGCGGCCGACGCACTGTTCTCCGCAGCCGGACTCGGTGACCTGGGCACCCACTTCGGCACCGACCGGCCCGAATATGCCGGCGCCTCGGGCACCACCCTGTTGGCGGAAGCGGCACGGATCGTCCGCGGTGCGGGATTCGAGATCGGCAACATTGCTGTCCAGCTGATCGGCAACCGGCCCAAGTTCGCGCCGCGCCGCGCCGAAGCCGAAGCAATCCTGAGCGGAGCGGCCCAAGCCCCGGTCAGCGTCTCGGCCACCACCACCGACGGCCTCGGCTTCACCGGCCGCGGCGAGGGCATCGCCGCGGTGGCAACCGCCGTCGTCGTGCGGGTCGAGGGTACCTTTGCGTCATAGAAGGCCCGGCGCGGCCCGGAAGGCGCGATAGCCTAGAGCGGTGAGCTTGAGATTCTATGACACCGCAACTGCGCAGGTCCGCGACTTCGTTCCCCTGAAGGAGGGCGAGGTGAGCCTGTACTACTGCGGCGCCACCGTGCAGGGCATGCCGCACGTGGGGCACATCCGCTCCGCCATTGTGTTCGACCAGCTCACCCGGTGGCTGCAGTGGCGCGGCTTCCGCGTCACCACGGTCCGGAACGTCACCGACATCGACGACAAGATCCTGGCCAAGGCCGCGGACTCGGTGGGCGCCGAATCGTCGGCCGGCGTCGTTCCCGACGAGCCGTGGTGGGCGCTGGCCTACCGCTTTGAGCAGGAATTCGCAGCAGCCTACGACACCCTCGGCGTGCAGCGGCCCACCTACGAGCCCCGCGCCACCGGCCACATTCCGGAAATGCACACGCTCATCAGCCGCCTCATCGACGCCGGCCACGCCTACCCCGCGCTGGACGAGTCCGGCGACGTCTACTTCGATGTCCGGTCTTGGAACAAGTACGGCTCACTGACCCGGCAGAACATTGACGACATGCAGGCAGCGCCCGACGCCGGCCCCCGCGGCAAGCGCGACCCGCGCGACTTTGCGCTGTGGAAGGGCCACAAGGAGGGCGAGCCCGAAACCGCGGCATGGGACAGCCCCTGGGGCAAGGGCCGCCCGGGCTGGCATCTGGAGTGCTCGGCCATGGTCACGAAGTACCTCGGCCCGCAGTTCGACATCCACGGCGGGGGCCTGGACCTGCGCTTCCCGCACCACGAGAACGAGATGGCGCAGTCGCAGGCGGCCGGCGACGGTTTCGCCAGTTTCTGGATGCACAACGGCATGGTCACCTTCGAGGGCGAGAAGATGTCCAAATCCATCGGCAACACCGTCAGCCCCGCGGAAATGCTCCGCGAGGCCTCACCGCGAGTGGTGCGCTATTACCTGGGCCAGGCCCACTACCGGTCCGTGCTGGACTACCGGCCCACCTCCCTGCAGGAAGCCGCGGCCGCCGTCGAGCGCATCGACACCTTCATCAGCAAGGCCCGAGCCAGGGTTCACGGCACCGGCGACTCCGGCTTCGTCCCGAGCAGCGGTTCCATGCCGGCGGCCTTCGCCGAGGCCATGGACGATGACCTCAATGTGCCGCAGGCCCTCGCCGTCCTGCACGAAACGGTCCGCGCCGGCAACACGGCACTCGCCGAGGGAAATGTTGCAGCGGCCCGGGAGGCCCTGCACGCGGTGCTCACCATGACCGCGGCACTGGGACTCGACGCCGTGCAGCAGCCCGCACGCTCCGCCGGGCCCGAGCACCGGGCGCTGGACACCTTGATCCAGGCGCAGCTGGAAGAGCGGCGCGCCGCCCGCGCCGCGAAGGACTGGGCCCGCGCCGACGCCATCCGGGATTCACTGGCCGCGGCCGGCATCACAGTGGAGGACACCCCGGACGGGGCCAGCTGGACCCTGGCCGCGGGCTGAACGGAGACCCGGAACCAGGCCCCGGTTAGGGCCTGATTTAGCTTTGGGAGTACACTCCCAACGCGTGTGCAGCGGCGGCCCGGGAGCCTGCGTAAACTAGAAGTAATGCTTTCTTCTAGGTTTAAGGTGTAATCGATGGCCAACAACGGACGTCCCGGCGCAATGCGTAAAGCCAAAAAGGGCCCCAGCGGGGGCACCGGTGGATTGGGCCGCAAGGCTCTTGAGGGTAAAGGACCCACACCCAAGGCTGAAGAGCGCCCCTACCACAAGGCATTCAAGAACAAGCAGCTTGCCGAGCGCTCGGCAGCCAAGCGCGGCGGCGACACCCGCGCAGCCGGTGGCCGCAGCGGCACCAACGTCCGCGGCAAGGTGGCTGAGGAAGTCGTCACCGGCCGCAACTCCGTCGTGGAAGCACTGCGCGCCGGCATCCCCGCCAAGGCCCTGCATGTGGCCGTGCGGATCGACATGGACGACCGTGTCCGCGAATCCCTGAAGATGGCGGCCGACCGCGGCCTGCCCGTCATGGAGACCCACAAGCCCGAGCTGGACCGCATGACCAACGAGGCCGTGCACCAGGGCCTTGTCCTGCAGATCCCGCCGTACGACTACGCCGATCCCATGGACCTTGCCCAGGAAACCATCGAGGCTTGGAGGAAGGGGCACATCCGCAACGCCCCGCTGTTCGTGGCGCTGGACGGCATCACCGACCCGCGCAACCTCGGCGCGATCATCCGCTCCGCATCAGCGTTCAGCGCGCACGGCGTCATCGTGCCGGAACGCCGGGCCGTGGGCATGACCGCCTCCGCCTGGAAGACCAGCGCAGGCGCAGCCGTCCGCGTGCCGGTCGCCCGCGCCGGCAACCTGAACAGTGCGTTGAAGGCCTTCAAGAAAATGGGCATCTTCGTGCTCGGCCTGGATGGCGACGGCGACGTGTCGCTGCCGAACATTGTCCTGGCCAAGGATCCGATCTGCATCGTTGTGGGTTCCGAAGGCAAGGGCCTGTCCCGCCTGGTCCGCGAAAACTGCGACCAGATCGTGTCCATTCCCATCGATTCGGCCATGGAATCGCTGAATGCTTCCATGGCGGTGGGCATCAGCCTGTACGAGATTTCACGGCAGCGTTCCGCCTAAACCGCAGCGGAGCAGTCCGAGAGGCAGCATGGCAGACCTGACCAGTATTCCGCAGGGCCAAGCCGCCGCGCGGCGTGCTTCCCGGCCGTTCCCCTTGGGCGTGAGGACTTCGGTTCCCGGCGTCGATGAAGTGCCGGGAACCGTTAACGTCTCCGTCTATGCGCCGGGGCTTGCCGGCGTCGACGTCTATTTCGAGAAGGCTCCGGGGATCTGGACCTCGGAGCCCCTGGGCGAGTATGTCGCGGGCATCCACCACGGGCGCGTCACGGGCCTGTCCCATGGCGGCCGCTACGGGTTCTGGCCGCAGGGGAAGGAGGTGCCCGGGGAGCCGGGCACCTTCCAGCTGCTGCTGGATCCGTACGGGCGCGGCATTGACGAGATTCCGGTCTCCGGCGACGTGCCGCTGTACTTCTCCGTGCACGTCGACTCCGCTTTTGACTGGGGTTCCTCGCGGCAACCGCACATTCCCTGGCGCGACACCGTCATCTACGAGGCGCACGTCCGCGGACAGACCATGCTCCATCCCGGGATCCCCGAGGAGCTTCGGGGCACGTACGCGGGCTTTGGGCATCCGGTCATGGTGGACTACCTCCAGCGGCTGGGGATTACCTCCGTGGAGCTGCTGCCGGTCCACTTCCACACCGATGAGGAGCACCTGCGGAAGCTGGGACTGGGCAACTACTGGGGCTACAACACCCTGGGCTTCTTCGCGCCGCACGCCGGGTACGCCACCCGGGCCGCGCAGGCCGCCGGCGCCAAGGCCGTGCAGGACGAGTTCAAGGGCATGGTCAAGTCCCTGCACGAGGGCGGCCTCGAGGTTCTCCTGGACGTGGTGTACAACCACACGGCCGAAGGAACCCGGGACCAGCCGCCGCTGAGCTGGCGGGGACTCGGCGACGAACGCTACTACCGCCACGACGGCGAAGGAGGTTACGTCGATACCACCGGCTGCGGCAACACCCTGGACTTCAGTGAGCCGCGGGTCATTCAAATGGCCCTGGACTCGCTGCGCCACTGGGTGCAGGAGTACCAGGTGGACGGTTTCCGGTTCGATTTGGCCCCTGCGCTCTGCCGCGGCGCCGACGGCGCGTTCGACCGGCGGCACCCCTTCCTCATCGCCCTGGCGGCGGACCCCGCGCTGAACGAAATCAAGTTGATTGCCGAACCCTGGGACATTGGGCCGGACGGCTGGCAGACCGGCAACTTCCCGCCGGGCTGGGCTGACTGGAACGACCGGTTCCGGGATACCACCAGGGACTTCTGGCTGCGGGACCAGGCGGCACTGGCCGCCGGCGGCACGGGCGGCTCCGTGGCCCGGATTGCCGGATCGCTGGCCGGTTCCGCCGACCTTTTCGCCGGCTCCGGCCGCACCGCGCTGTCCTCGATTAACCTGGTTACCGCCCACGACGGGTTTACCCTCGCGGACCTCACGGCGTATGAACACAAGCACAACGAGGCCAACGGCGAAGGAAACCGGGACGGAAACAGCGAAAACCGCAGCTACAACCACGGAGCAGAGGGCCCGGCAGCCGACGAACAGATAGCTGTCCGGCGTGCCCAGACCGCACGGAACCTCATGGCCACACTGCTGATGTCCCTGGGCGTTCCGATGATCACTGCCGGCGACGAGCTGGGACGCACCCAGCAGGGCAACAACAACGCGTACTGCCAGGACGGCCCCCTCACCTGGCTGCACTGGGACCTGGACCCGGAGGCGGAGCGGATGCTGGAGTTCACGCGCACGCTCCTGCGCCTGCGGCAGTATTTCCTGGCCTCCCAGCCGTACCGGTTCCCCGCCGACTCGCGGGGAACCTCGCTGCTCTGGTTCGACGCAGACGGGCAGCCCATGGCGCAGGACAAGTGGCAGGATCCCGGCACCCGGGTGGTCCAGCTGCTGGTCGGCTCGCCTGCCGGGGAGCTCAACGGCCTGTTTGTGCTGAACGGGTCGCTGGAAGACACGGACATCGTCCTGCCGGATGCGCTGGCGCTGCGCGGCTCGGGCGCCGTCCGCGACGAAGACCACTCGTACGAATTGCTGCTCAGCACTGCCGCCGACGCTCAGGCGCGCACCGGTGGACAGCGCCGCGGCGGCGAGAAGGACGTCCTCCCCGCCAACTCCGTCAGCCTCTACCGCGCCTAGGCGTTGGCCACCAGGCCCAGCTCGGCCTTGGAAGCCAGGCCCGGGTGCACCGGGAGGACCCGTACGGTGTAGCCGAAGGGGCCGGCGTGCTCAATGCCGATGGTGCCCGAAAAGAGGTGCCGCCCGGACCCCAGATCCTCCGCCTGGTCCAGTTCCGTGGTGCGGGGGTCGCTGAGCTGGTCGTTTTCCAGCGCCTTGCCGTAGGCCACCTCCACGCTGACGTCCTCCGGGCGCAGGGACCCCAGGGACACGTAGGCCTGCACCGTGAGCTGGTCGCCGATCTGCGGATCGTCGGTGATGCCGATCGAATCCACACGCTCCACCGAAACCCCGGACCAGCCGTCGCGGATCCGGGTGATCCAGGCGGCCAGGTCCTTGGCCGCGGCGAAGTTGTCAGCGGACGCGGCGCGCCCGGACTGTCCGGCCGGGCGGTACAACCGGTTCACATATTCACGCAGCATGCGGTTGGCCGATACTGCGGGCCCGAGGTCGGCGAGCGTGTGCTTGACCATTTCCAGCCACTCACTCGGCAGGGCCCCGGACGGGGCGTCGGACGGGCCCGCGGCGCCGGCGGAGGCGGGGGGTTCCTTGCCGTAGAACAGGGGCGTGACGGAATTCTCCAACAGGTCATAGAGCGCCGAGGCTTCCAGATCATCGCGCTGGTCCGGGTCGTACATCTCCCGGGTGTACGCACCCTTGGTGGGATTGGCCGAGGGAATGGCCCAACCGTTGTCGCCGTCGAACATTTCGTCCCACCAGCCGTCCAGGACGGAAAGGTTCAGGCCGCCGTTGATCGCTGACTTCATGCCGGAGGTGCCGGAGGCCTCCAGCGGCCGCAGCGGATTATTCAGCCAGACGTCACAGCCCGGGAACAGGGTGCGGGCCATGGCGATGTCGTAGTTGGGCAGGAACACGATCCGGTGCCGGACCTCGGGATCGTCAGTGAACCGGACGAGGTCCTGGATCATCCGCTTCCCCTGTTCATCGGCAGGATGCGACTTGCCCGCGACCACCACTTGGATGGGATGCGTAGGATGCAGCAGCAGCGCCTTCAGCCGGACGGGATCCCGCAGCATCAGGGTCAGCCGCTTGTAGGTGGGGACGCGGCGGGCAAATCCAATGGTCAGGACGTCGGGGTCCAGGACGTTCTCGGTCCACGCCAGCTCGGGGTTAGTGGCCCCGCGCTTGCGCCATGCGGACCGCACCCGCCGCCGGACGTCGGTTATCAGGTTCGAGCGCAGGCGCCGGCGCAGATCCCACAGGTCCTGGTCGCTGATCTCGTAGGCGCGGCTCCAGTCGCGGTCGTGGACCGTTTCCACGCCGAACTTTTCCCTGGCCAGCTTGGTCAGTTCCGGATCCACCCAGGACGGCACATGCACGCCGTTGGTGACGGACGTGATCGGAACCTCCGCGACGTCGAACCCCGGCCACAGACCGGAGAACATGTCCCGGGAAACTTCTCCGTGAAGCTTGGCCACGCCGTTGGCCCGCTGCGCCAGGCGCAGCCCCATCACCGCCATGTTGAACTTCGCCGGGTCTCCGCCCGAGTACGTTTCGGCTCCCAGCCCCAGCACCTTGTCCGTGGGCACTGACTGCGCGAGGCCGGCGCTGAAGAAATGCCGGATCTGGGCCTGGTCAAAGCGGTCGATGCCGGCCGGAACGGGTGTGTGGGTGGTGAACACGGTGTTGGAGCGGCTGACCGTCAGGGCTTCCTCCCAGCCCATGCCGTTGTCCATGAGTTCCCGGATCCGCTCGACGCCCAGGAATCCTGCGTGGCCCTCGTTGGTGTGGAAAACTTCCGGTGCGGGGCTTCCGGACAGCCGTTCATGCACCCGCAGCGCCTTGATTCCGCCCATGCCCAGCAGCAACTCCTGCTGCAGCCGGTGATCGCCGCCGCCGCCGTACAGCCGGTCGGTGATGCCGCGGGCGGCGTCGTCATTTCCGGTCACATCCGAATCCAGCAGCAGCAGGGGAACGCGTCCGACGTCGGCCCGCCAGATCTGCGCGGAAAGCCGCCGGTTGTTGGGCAGGGGAAGGCTCACGCGGGCCGGCGTGCCGTCTTCTTCACGGAGCAGGGTCAGCGGCAGGCCGTTGGGGTCCAGGACGGGGTACGTCTCGAGCTGCCACCCGTCGCGGGACAGCGCCTGCTTGAAGTATCCGGCCTGGTAGAGCAGCCCGACGGCGACCAGCGGCACACCCAGATCCGAAGCGGCTTTCAAGTGGTCGCCGGCGAGGATGCCCAGACCGCCGGAATACTGCGGCAGCACGGCGCTGATCCCGTATTCGGGGGAGAAGTAGGCGATGGACCTGGGGGCGTCGTCACCGAGGGTCTGATACCAGCGGGGATCATCCAGATAGGTGTCAAGATCGGCGCCAAGGGCTTGGATCCGTTCCACCAGGCCGGCGTCGCTCGCCATTCGCTCCAGGCTGGCGCGGCTGACGGAACCTAGGAACTTAACCGGATCCCGGCCGCTCGCCTGCCAGGCAGCGGGATCCAGGTCGGCGAAAAGCCGCGTGGTGGGCTCATGCCAGGACCACCGCAGGTTAGAGGCCAGCTTGCTCAGCGGGGCAATGCTGTCGGGGAGGACTGTCCGGACGGTAAACCTTCGAATTGCCTTCACCCGGATTACGGTAGCGCAAACCCCAGGCCAAAAGGGATGCTTGAGCGAAAGAAACAGCGAAATGACATCCAGGCCCGCAAGCTCCGCAGGGGCCGCGGAATAAACGCAATACACTGCACCACCGGCGCAAAAACACCGGAAAGTACGTTGGCTTAGCAATCTGCCCCGATTATCGCTAACGTCTAGTCTGTGACCAGTTCCAGTGCGATGCCATCCAAAGACCTGTCCGCCGAGGAACTCCGGTTCGGCCGGATTCCCATCATCAATGTGACCCCGGTGGTGGAATGCGGCCGCATCCCGGCCAAAGCCATTCCCGGAGAAGACCTCGTAGTAGGGGCCACGGTGTTCCGTGAGGGCCACGACCTTGTGGGAGTCAGCGCCGTCCTCTATGACCCCGAAGGCCGGGAAGTGCAACGGGTCCGCTTGGATCCCGTGGGAATCGGCCTGGACCGCTGGGGCGGCTTGCTGCGGCCGGAAAGCACCGGCGACTGGAGTTTCGCCGTCGAAGGCTGGGCCGATCTGTACGGCACCTGGCACCACAATGCCGAAGTGAAGATCAACGCCGGCGTGGACGTGGAACTGATGCTCGCCGAAGGCGCGGCACTTTTTGAGTCAGCTGCAGCGCAGCGCGGGTCAGGGGACGGACGCAGTGAAGGCGACGCCGCAGTGCTGGCCGCCGCCGGCGCGGCGCTCGCAGACTCCACGCTGCCCGTTGAGGAACGTTTTGCGGCTGCCGCAACCGATGCCGTGCTGGCCGCCCTGAGCCGGGAACCGCTCCGGGACCTGGTGACGAGCAGCCCGCGCTATCCCATCCGCGTGGAACGCGAGCTGGCCGGGCGCGGCGCCTGGTACGAGTTCTTTCCCCGCTCCGAAGGCGCCATCCAGGACCCCGCCACCCGCGAGTGGACCTCGGGGACGTTCCGGACGGCGGCGCGCAGCCTGGAACGGGTTGCCGGCATGGGCTTCGACGTCATCTACCTGCCTCCGGTCCATCCCATCGGCACCACCCACCGGAAGGGGCCGAACAACACCCTGGTCGCCGGCCCGCTGGATCCGGGCTCGCCCTGGGCCATCGGCTCGCCTGAAGGCGGACACGACGCCATCCACCCTGATCTGGGCACCTTCGCCGACTTCGATGCCTTCGTGGACACCGCACGCGAGCTCAACCTCGAAGTGGCCATTGACCTGGCGCTGCAGGCCTCCCCGGACCACCCGTGGGTCAGCAGCCATCCGGAGTGGTTCACCACACGCGTGGACGGCTCGATCGCGTACGCCGAGAACCCGCCGAAGAAGTATCAGGACATCTATCCGCTGAACTTCGACAACGATTACACCGGGCTGTCGGAGGAAATACTCCGCATCGTGCTGATGTGGATCGGGCACGGAGTCAAGATCTTCCGCGTCGACAACCCGCACACCAAACCGCTGAAGTTCTGGGAGTGGTTGATCAAGTCGGTCAACGACAAGCATCCTGACGTGATTTTCCTGGCCGAGGCCTTCACCCGCCCGGCGGTCATGCACGCCCTGGGCATGGCCGGCTTCCAGCAGTCCTACACGTACTTCACCTGGCGCAACACCCGCCAGGAACTGGAGGAGTACTTCACCGAGGTCTCGTCGGAAACGGCGGCATTCTTCCGGCCGAACTTCTTCGTGAACACCCCTGACATCCTGACCGAGTTCCTGCAGTACGGCGGACCAGGCGCATTCAAGATCCGCGCCGTTCTGGCCTCCACCGCCAGCCCGCTGTGGGGAATGTACGCCGGCTATGAGCTGTACGAACACGTGGCCCGCCCCGGCGCCGAAGAGTACATCGACAATGAGAAGTTCGAGTACAAGCAGCGGGACTTCGCCGGCGCCATCGCCGAGGGCCGCAGCCTGGTTCCCTACATCACGCGGCTCAATGATATCCGCCGCTTCCACCCGGCGCTCGGGGACCTGCAGAACCTGACAGTGCATTCCAGCACCGACGAAGCCACAGTGGTCTATTCCAAACACAAACAGGTCCGCCCAGCGGACCCGTCGAGTCGGGATACCCTGATCATCGTAGTCAACACCGACCCCCACAGCGCCCGGGAATGCACGGTCTCCCTGGACCTGGCAGCCCTGCACCTGAACCCTGAAGACTTCAACGAGGACGGCACGTTCTGGGTGGATGACCTCATCAGCGGTCAAAGCTGGCGCTGGGGAGCCGAAAACTATGTCCGGCTTGACGCCCATTTCGAGCCCGCCCACATCCTGTCAATCCGGAGGAACTCCTAGTGCCCAACCCGTTTCAGCTGCACGCACCCGGTCTCACCAATGACCCGCATTGGTACCGCAAGGCGGTTTTCTACGAGGTGCTGGTCCGCGGCTTCTCGGACGCCAACGGAGACGGCTCCGGCGATTTCACCGGCCTGATCGACAAGCTTGACTATCTGCAGTGGCTGGGCGTGGACTGCCTCTGGCTGCCTCCGTTCTTCAAGTCGCCGCTGCGCGACGGCGGCTATGACATCTCCGACTACTACGACGTCCTGGACGAGTTCGGCACCATCAGCGACTTCAAGCGGCTGGTGGCAGAAGCCCACGCCCGCGGCGTCCGGGTCATCATCGACCTGCCGCTGAACCACACCTCCGACAAGCATCCCTGGTTCGAGGAGTCCCGCAATGACCCGGAAGGCCCGTACGGGGACTTCTACGTCTGGTCGGACACCGACCAGAAGTACGAAGACGCACGGATCATCTTCGTGGACACCGAAGAGTCCAACTGGGCCTTCGACCCTGTGCGGCGCCAGTTCTACTGGCACCGGTTCTTCAGCCACCAGCCGGACCTGAACTTCGAGAACCCCAAGGTCGTGGAGGCGATTTTCGACGTCGTCCGGTTCTGGCTCGACCAGGGCATCGACGGTTTCCGCGCCGATGCGATCCCGTACCTGTTTGAAGAAGACGGCACCAACTGCGAGAACCTGCCGGCCACCCACCGGTTCCTCAAGGACCTGCGCACAATGGTGGACGAGAACTACCCCGGCCGCGTGATCGTCGCCGAGGCCAACCAGATGCCGCACGAAGTCGTGGAGTACTTCGGCGACGAAACCGGAGCGGAATGCCACATGGCCTTCCACTTCCCGATCATGCCCCGTCTGTTCTACGCGCTGCGCGACCAGAAAGCCGCCCCCATTGTGCAGACGATGGAGGAAACCCCGGCGATTCCGGCAGGGGCCCAGTGGGGCACCTTCCTGCGCAACCATGACGAGCTGACGCTGGAGATGGTGACCAACGAGGAACGCCAGGCGATGCTCGGCTGGTATGCCCCGGATTCGCGCATGCGGGCCAACATCGGTATCCGCCGCCGGCTGGCTCCGCTGCTGGACAACTCGCGGTCGGAAATCGAACTCATCCACGCACTGCTGCTCTCGCTGCCGGGAAGTCCCTTCCTGTACTACGGTGACGAGCTGGGCATGGGCGACAACATCTGGCTCGAGGACCGTGATTCGTCCCGCACGCCCATGCAGTGGAACCCCGACCGCAACGCCGGATTCTCCACCGCCGATCCCGGCAAGCTGTACCTGCCGGTGGTGCAGTCGCTGGTTTACCACTACAACCACGTGAACGTTGAAGCGCAGCTGGCCAGCTCCAGCTCGCTCCTGCACTGGATCCGGCAGATGATCATGGTGCGCCGGACGCATCCCGCGTTCGGTTTGGGCTCCTACCGGAACGTTCCCACCGAAGCCGAATCGGTGCTGGCGTTCCTGCGCGAGCTGCCGGCGGACAACCCCGAGGGTGAGGTCGGGGAAGTCATGTTCTGCATCTTCAACCTGTCCCAGCACCCCGTTTCCGCCACGGTAAGCCTGCCGGAATTTGCCGGCCGGGGCCTGCGCGACGCGTTCGGCGGAACTCCGTTCCCCGCCTTCGGCGCAGACGGTTCGGTAACCCTGACCCTGGGCAGCCACGACTTCTACTGGCTGCGGCTGCGTTCGCCGAAATCCAACATGTCCTCGCCCGCAACTGAAGCGATTCCCCTGATTCCCATTTCGGAGGCAGTGAAAAAATGACCAAGCTGACGCCGTCCCTGCCTGAACTGCTGACAGCGTGGCTTCCGGAGCAGCGCTGGTTCCCTGCGAAGGGCCGGGACGTCACCCTGGACCGGGTGGGCGGCATCCGGCTGGAAGATCCCGCCGGCCTGGTGGAGCTGGAGGTTCACCTCATTGCCGTCAGCTCGGGCCAGCGCACCGACATCGTCAGTGTTCCCGTCAGTTATCACGGTGCACCGGTTCCGGAGCTGGCCGCCTCCCTGCTGGGGCGGGCGCAGCACCAGGAACTCGGGGAGCGCTGGCTGTACGACGGCGCCGCCGACCCGGTGTTCGTGACTGCATGGCTGGAGCTGATGCGCACCCAGTCGGCGACCGTCGACGGGCACACGCACGGCGTCGCGCTGGGCGGCTTTGAACAGTGGCCGCCGTTTGCGGAAACCGTTCCCGCCAAGTTGATGAAGGGCGAGCAGTCGAACACCTCGGTGGTGGTTCCCGTCGAACCCAGCCAGCTGATCGTGAAGTTCTACCGAGTCCTGGCCGCGGGCGTGAGCCCGGACGTCGAGGTCAGCGCGAAACTGACGGCCGCGGGCTCCCGCGATGTGCCGGCCACCCTCGGCTGGGTCACCGGCAGCTGGCGCGATCCGCTGGCGGCCGACGGCGATACCTGGGTCACCGGGCACCTGAGCGTGCTGCGGGAGTTCATTCCCAACAGTGAAGACGCCTGGCGCACCGCCTCCGCGGCTGCGCTGAATACGTCCGATTTCACCGCCGAGGCGGAAGAGCTCGGAGCGGTGACCGGCCGGATTCACCGCCAGTTGGCGCAGGCCTTCGGCAGCCAGCCGCCCAGCGCCGCAGAGCGCTCCGAGTTCCTGGAGTCCCTGGGCAACCGCATCCGGTGGGCCTGGAAGGAAGCCCGGAGCTACGTGGGGGAGTACGACGAACCGTTGGAGTATCTGCTCCGGCAGATCGCCGGTCTCGAGACACTGCCCAACCTCCAGCGCATCCATGCCGATTACCATCTGGGCCAGGTCCTGAAATCCGGCAGCCACGGCTGGATGGTCCTGGATTTCGAGGGCGAGCCGCTGCGGCCGGCCGAGGAGCGCAGCGTCCCGGACGTTCCCCTGCGTGACGTGGTGGGCATGCTCCGTTCCATCGACTACGCCGCCGGTGTGTCGCTCGTTGAGGGCGCCGCTGCGGACGACGGGGGCGCTGCGTCCGGGTCCCGCAAGCAGCAGCGCCGAGACCTCGAGGCCGCGCGCTGGGCTGCGACGGCCTCTGAGGCGTTCCTGCGCGGTTATGAGAAGGAAACCGGCACGCAGATCAACCGCAGCGATCCGCTGTACCTGGCCCTTTGGCTCGACAAGGCCCTCTACGAAGTTGTTTATGAAATCCGCAACCGTCCCGATTGGATCCGTGTGCCCGTTGCTGCCGTGCGGCAGATTCTCGAACAGGCACGCAAGCAGGCCTACGGGACGAGCAGGCAGGAAGAAGATTCAGTGAATAAGACCCCGCAGCCCGATCCCGAGACGAACCCCACCACGGACCCCGTCTCGCCCGCGCGCCCCGATGCTGCGGAGGGAACCACGGAACCCGTGTTGCCCGCCCAGCCGGATGGCGCCGTCGTTCCCGCTGCCGCAAGTGCGGCGCCGGCACACCGTAACCCGCTGCCCGTCCCGTCAGATGTCCTGCAGGCGGTTTCCGAAGGCCGGTATTACCAGCCGCATGCGATTCTTGGCGCCCATCTCGACGACCAGGGCCTGGTAACCATCCGTACCCTGCGCCCGCTCGCCAAGGCGGTCGCTGCCGTGACACCCGCGGGGCGGATCCGGCTGGAACACGAACACAACGGCATTTGGGTGGGCACGCTTCCCGCGGAACGGCCCGGCCAGGTTCCCGACTACCGGCTCGAAGTCACGTATGAAGGACTGGAACCCCAGCTCTTCGACGACCCCTACCGATTCCTGCCTTCCCTGGGGGAAATCGACCTGCACCTCATTGGTGAGGGCCGGCACGAGAAGCTGTGGACGGTGCTCGGTGCCAACCTGCACCATTACAAGTCGATTCTCGGCAACATCGACGGCGTCAGTTTCGCGGTGTGGGCGCCAAACGCCCAGGCAGTGCGTGTCAAGGGCGACTTCAATGGCTGGGACGGGACGATCAATGCGATGCGTTCACTCGGCGGATCCGGTGTCTGGGAGATTTTCATTCCCGACGTCCGCCCCGGTGCCCGGTACAAGTACGAAATCCTTGGCAGCGACGGGATCTGGCGGGAAAAGGCCGACCCCATGGCGCAGGGCACGGAAACGCCGCCGCTGACCGGTTCACGGGTCGTTGAGTCCACTTACGTTTTCCAGGACAGCGAGTGGATGGAAGCCCGCGCAGCCCGCGACCCCCACAACGCGCCGATGAGCGTTTACGAAGTTCATTTGGGATCCTGGCGCCTGGGCCTGGACTACCGCCAGTTGGCTGACCAGCTGACGGAGTACGTGACGTGGCAGGGATTCACCCACGTGGAGTTCATGCCCGTGGCCGAGCATCCGTTCGGCGGGTCCTGGGGCTACCAGATCACTTCCTATTTCGCTCCGACCGCTCGGTTCGGGCACCCGGACGATTTCCGCTACCTGGTGGACAAACTGCATCAGGCCGGCATCGGAGTCATCCTGGACTGGGTCCCCGGCCACTTCCCCAAGGACGAATGGGCGCTGGCGAAATTCGACGGCCAGACGCTCTACGAGCACGGCGACCCGTTCCGCGGAGAGCAGCCCGACTGGGGAACGCTGGTCTTCGACTTCGGCCGCCGCGAGGTACGCAACTTCCTCGTGGCCAACGCGATTTACTGGCTGGAGGAGTTCCACATAGACGGGCTCCGGGTGGATGCCGTGGCGTCCATGCTCTACCTGGACTACTCGCGGCCGGAAGGCCAGTGGAGCCCCAACATTTACGGTGGGCGGGAAAACCTCGAGGCCATTTCCTTCCTCCAGGAAGTCAATGCCACCGCCTACCGCAGGGTGCCCGGCATCGTCATGATCGCCGAGGAATCCACTGCATTCCCGGGAGTGACTCAGCCCACCAGCAGCGGCGGACTCGGCTTTGGCCTGAAATGGAACATGGGCTGGATGCACGACACCTTGGAGTACATGTCCGAGGACCCCATCAACCGGATGTATCACCACGCCAAGCTCACGTTCTCCCTGGTCTACGCCTACACGGAGAACTTCCTGCTGCCGATCAGCCACGACGAGGTTGTGCACGGCAAGGGCTCCCTGCTGCGCAAGATGCCCGGCGACCGCTGGCAGCAGCTGGCCAACCTGCGCGCCTACCTGGCCTTCCAATGGGCGCATCCGGGCAAGCAGCTGATCTTCATGGGGACCGAATTCGGCCAGGAAGCCGAATGGTCCGAGCAGTACGGCCTGGACTGGTACCTGACGGATACGCCGCAGCATAAGGGCGTGCAGCTGCTCGTGCGGCAGCTCAACGAGATTTACCGGAACACTCCGGCCCTGTTTGACCGCGACAACGAGCCGGCAGGGTTCCAGTGGATCAACGAGAACGACGGCGCCCTCAACGCGCTGTCATTCATCCGGTACGACCACCAGGGCAACCCGCTGGTGTGCATCGCGAACTTCGCCGGCACTCCGCACGAGAACTTCCGGCTCGGCCTGCCCTGGGCCGGCGAGTGGGTGGAGGCGCTCAACACTGACGCCGCGGAATTTGGCGGCTCAGGGGTTGGAAACATGGGAGTGGTGACCGCCGTGGAAGGCGCCTGCAACGGACAGCCCGCCTCCGCCACACTGACCGTTCCTCCCTTGGGCGTGCTGTATCTGAAGCCGAAGGGCGTCTAACCGAGCGCCGAACCTACGGCTGGCCAGGCGCAGGACCGGCCCGGCGCTGGCCACGCGCCGGTCACGGGCCGGTCATCAGCTCCGCAGCGGAGCGCGATCCTCGCCGGCCCCCGAACAACCTTCGGGGGCCGGCGAGGGTGTCCCCGAAATCGTGCTAGAGTTAATACCCGCGCTGATCGAGGCAACGAGAACAGCTGAGCGTCACGGACCTTAGGCTTCACCCGGTTCGCCGGACGGACGAACAGCCGTTTTGACAGCTGCAGATCAGGGCGGTAAGATTGAAAAGTTGCTCCGGAGCGACGCAGAGCGGAAGATCCCCTGGATCTGAGCCTGCCGGTGCCGGAAGCAGTCTGTTGTTTGAGAACTCAATAGTGTGCCAAGTTTATTGATACCAATTATTTTAATTGGTTGAACTGGTTCTTCCGCCCACCCCGTGGGTTGGGAGGACTTTTTTAGCTGGTTTCGAATTTAGTGCA